>CALFYA010000328.1 GCA_937952925.1 uncultured Moraxellaceae bacterium | reverse complement strand
AGCGCATCGAAGACAAAATGCGCCGCCGTGATTTGCTGGTGGACGACGAAACGCTTTATCAGTTTTATGCCAAACGTGTCCCCGAGCAGATTGCCAGTCGGCGTAGCTTCCAAGATTGGCTTGGCGAAATCGAAAAAGAGCAGCCGCAATATCTGTTTTTGAGTGAAGCGGATATTGTCGCCGATCAACTGCCCAATACCGATGCGTTTCCTGAGCGTTGGCAAGTGGGTAAACTGACGCTGCCGACCCGTTATGTGTTTAACCCCAGTGGCGACGACGATGGTGTGATCATCACCGTGCCACTGCAAGCACTGCCGCAACTCGATGGCGCGCAGCTGGCGTGGGGGATTGCCGGTTGGCGCAGTCAACTGATTGAAGCCTTGCTTAAATCCTTGCCCAAAGAGCATCGGCGTAAACTCGTCCCGATTCCCGATACCGTGCAGCAGGTGTTGCCCAAGCTCAAACCCGAATCCAATCAGGGCTTGCTCACCCAACTGGTCAATGCACTCGCAGGACATGGACTTGAGACCAAGGATTTTGACTTCAACCAAGTGCCGTTGTACCTGCGTCCGCTGATCCATGTGGTCAATGAGCGCAAACAAATCGTGGCGCAAGGCCGCGATTTAGCCGAGCTACAAGCGCGTTGCCGCGTCCAAACCAATGCGCCTGTACGTCAGCAAGAAGGCGAGCTGACGACATTCCCCACACGTTTTAGTTTTGAAACGCCCAAGGTGGTGGCTGGTCTACACGTCAGTCAATACCATGCCCTTACGCCCACTGAGCGGGCTGAGGGTGGGGTGCTAATTCAAAGCTTTGCCGATGAGCAAGCGGCACGGCTGACCCATCGGCAGGGCGTGCTGCGTTTGTATGCTTTGCAGCTTGGCGACTTGGCGCGTCAGCTCAAAAAGCAGTTGCCCAAATCGTTGATCCTGACCTTTGCGCCTCTTGGTGACAAAGCCGCATTGGAGCAAATATTGATCCATGCCACGCTTGATGCGACGTTTGCGAGTCTGCCACTTTCGGCGGCGGAGTTTGAGCAAGCATGGGCGCAAGGTAAACCGCAGTTTCTGGCTGTGGGGCAAATCGTGCTCAAAGAGCTAACCGAGATCTTTGTGCAATGGCAGGCCATCCGCCGTCAGATGTTGTCGATTGATCCTGATATTTTTGGGCGTAATCTCGATGATATCGAAGATCAGCTTGATGCGTTGCACCTCAATGATTTTGTGTATCGCATTGATGTAGCGCACTGGCGGCAATATCCACGCTATCTCAAAGCCCTCAATATGCGCCTTGAGCGATTGCCCAACAACCTCAAGCGGGATACCGATGCGGTAGCGCAGCTTGATCCGTTGATGATGAAACTGGGCAAACGCGAAAATGAAGCCAAACTGGCAGAATTTCGCTGGGGGCTAGAAGAGCTGCGCATTTCGCTGTTTGCTCAGCCGATGAAGACACTGTATCCGGTGTCGGTGAAGCGGTTGGAGAAGTTGTGGGCGGATGCGAATGGGTAAAAAAACAGGGGCAGGATCTGCCCCTGATGTTTGGCTTGAATATTAGCCACTAATATAACTTTGCAACTGATCAATCATCTTTTGTTGCTCAGCAATCATGGTTTTGACCAAATCACCAATCGACAGCATCCCCACGAGTTTACCCTCTTTGAGTAGCGGCAAATGGCGGATATGTTTGTCGGTCATCAAGCTCAAGCACTGTTCAATCGACGTGCTCGGCTCAACGGTGGTGAGCATGGTGGTCATAATTTCAGACACCAAGGTGGTGCGTGATGAGCGATCCATCAGGGCGATCTTGCGGGTATAGTCACGTTCACTAAACATCCCCACCAGTTGATCACCTTCCATCACAATCACTGCGCCAATCCCCTTATCGGACATCAAGCCAATCGCCTCAAAAACAGTGGTATCGGGCGACACATGGTAGGTGTGTTGGGAGGATTTGGCTCTGAGGACATCTGCGGCGGTTGGCATTGCTATGCTCCATAAAATTGTGTTGGTCTAGCACTGAGTCATCTTATAGCAAAGAAAACGCCAAACCATAACAGCGGTTGCAAAAACACTATAAAACCGCAAGCATTTCATCAGGCCATGTCAAGCTTGCCTATTGGACTTAAGTTGAGCAGATAGACCCTAGACAAATCTAGACAAGCATTAGACACTACCGGTTCATTGAAATATTCATTTACTTTTTGGTGTCGTGCATCGGGTCAAATGCCGAACCGAAACAGTGCATTCATGCAGGAGCATTCAGATGGCAATTCGTATTACGGGTACGGGACTGTATACACCACCAAATTCGATTTCCAATGAAGAGTTGGTTGCAAGCCTGAATGCCTATGTCGAACGGTACAACACCGAACATGCTGACGCGATTGCCGCAGGCACCGTCGAGCCTAAGCGCGGTTCAACTGCCGAATTTATCGAAAAAGCCAGCGGCATCAAATCACGCTATGTGATCAACAAAGACGGCGTACTCGATCCAAGCCGCATGTGTCCCATTATTGCAGAGCGACCCAACGACCAAATCTCGATCCAAGCCGAAATTGCGGTGGCAGCTGCCAAGCAGGCACTCGACGCAGCCGGTTTGGTGGCCGACGATTTGGATGCAGTGATTATGGCCTGCTCCAATTTGCAGCGCCCATATCCTGCGGTCGCGATTGAAGTCCAAGGCGCATTGGGCATGACCCATGGTTATGCGTTTGATATGAACGTCGCCTGTAGTGCCGCCACTTTTGGTTTGCAACAAGCTGTCGATGCCATCAAAAGCGGCTCGGCCAAGCGCGTGCTGATGGTCAACCCCGAAATCACCTCCGGCCACCTCAACTGGACAGAGCGCGACAGCCACTTTATTTTTGGCGATGTGTGTACTGCGGTGATTGTCGAAGAGACCGACGACAAAGCTGGTTTTGAAATTGTCGGGACGCGCTTGCTCTCGCAATTTTCCAACAATATCCGCAACAACTTTGGCTTTCTCAACCGCGGCGATGAGTCTGGCGTGGGTCAGCCCGACAAGTTGTTTAAGCAAAACGGTCAAAAAGTCTACCGTGAAGTCTCCCCATTAGTCGCCAAAACCATCACTGAGCATTTGCAATCGAAGGGATTGGCGCTGTCAGACGTTCAGCGGTTTTGGTTGCATCAAGCCAATGCCAATATGAACCAACTGATCCTCAAAATGATGCTTGGCGAAGTGCCTGCTGATCCACTGCGCGCCCCGATTATTCTCGATGAATATGCCAATACCAGTTCGGCAGGTTCAATTATTGCATTCCATAAATACTCGCAAGATTTAAATGTAGGTGACCTTGGGGTGATTTGTTCATTTGGTGCGGGTTATTCAATTGGTTCGGTGATTGTTAAAAAAGTTTGACTGTGTGGGTGAACAAAAACGCGCATGATACGCGTTTTTGTTTTTCAAATAACAGTATAATCTTCGCGACTAAACTGCCATATTGAAATGATTGCGATAGGCAATATGTACAAGCTTAGCTGATACCGCCAGTCACAGTCACCGAAGTCCCCAATGCAGCAGTGACGTCGCTGACAGCATTGTAGGTGGCAACGCCAGCATCAGCGAGCGCGCCAGCAACAGCAGCACCAGACGAATACAAGGTTGTACCAACGCCATACAGACCAGTGACTACAGCATCAGTGCTAATGCTGCCGCCAAAAGACAGCGTGATACCACCAGAAACGTGATCGATTTCGGTTGTGGTCAGAGTTTGAATGGTGCTCATGATGTTTCCTCGTGTGTTGTTGATTGATGCATTAATCTGCCAGTAAAAGGCGCTATTAACATGCAGTGGATGTTTATTAAGTCAGTGAGTACATCCACGGAATTCATATTCATTAATTGTGTTGAGAAAGTCAAATCTGAAAAATGTAATATTGTGTAAAATGATTAACTGGTTGGCAAAACAAAAAAACATCTATTTATTGAATGTACTGGTTATTTTAAATAATTGGTTGTTAAATTAAAATCCAGCAAAAAGATGCATTAATAATAAATCTTTATTGAAGGTGTATTTTTAATATATTTATTGCGGTTGTGCGGGTGATTTTGCGAGGTGCAAAGATTGCGCCACGACGCAATTACGTCCTTGATGTTTGGCTTGATATAACAACGCATCGACCTGTGATAATGCATGGCTCATGTCAAACGTACCTGCAAGATGGAGGACGCCAAAGCTGCCACTGATGGTGCGAGCGGGGTTGGCGATTCCAATCTGTACCTGCGAAATGGCAATCCGGCAGCGCTCAGCCACTTCAACGGCTTGCTCAAGCTCAGTGTGAGGCAGCACCACAATAAACTCCTCACCGCCATAACGTCCGACCCAATCCCCTTGACGTACCGTTTGAGCTAACTGTTTTGCGGTGTCTTGTAGCACTTGATCACCCACCAAATGACCATAGGTGTCGTTGATACTTTTGAAATGATCTAAATCCATCAGGATTAAGCAGGTCGGCTGGGTTTGTTGTGCAAGGCTTTGTAGGTAAGTGGTGAGGCTACGGCGGTTGTACAGCCGGGTGAGGCTATCGGTTTGGCTTAAGTGCAAAATCTCTTGTGATTGTCGCCACCATGCGGTGATGATGAGGTCAAACAGAGAGACCACACTGATCAACACCACACTGTAAAGCGCGGTGGTATTGATCAGCCACCAAATGGATTCTTGTGGAAATGGTAGATGTGCATAATAAAACAGCGGTGCATACGGAATTTTACCAATCATTGCGGCATATGTCAGACTCGATAAAATCACCACCGCAAGCAATAAAACGGGATAGATGACCCGTCGCCCAAACAGCAAGAGACCAATCACACCCGCACCCACCAACAAAACACCCGTAATCGGCGCAAGCGTGCCGACCAAATAGCTGTGATAGCACAGGGTCAGACCAATATAAAACGCGCAAAACATCGGCATGACCAGCTTTAATCGCTGTGACTGACGATACATAAAGCAGGTGACGGAAATCAGTAGCGAGGTCACAATCATCATCAGTGCGACAGGATAATGTGCTGCAAGTACCGTGTGGTTGAGTGCATGCCCCATAGTGGGGGTGACCAATAGCACCTTCCACAGTAAAAAAGTCAATTCCATGCTGGAGTCGACAAACATGGTGGCCGCACACCGCATCATTGGTGACCAATTGAAAATCTGACGACAAAGCGCTTTTAATCGTGTAATGAGTTCCAAGCGACACCCACTGATTTGCCGTATGAGTTTTGACATGCCACATCTCCATGTGCATGTTGATCATCATATGCCCAAAATGGGGCAGACAAGCAAGCAGATTGATGAAAAAAGCGTGGGGTGTTTTTTGAGCAAAATACAGCAATTGGATGGGGTTTGTGTGATTGATCAAATGCCAAACTTTGCGCTAAATCGCCGGTTTAAGCACATAGGGGAATGGTATGTCTACATCACCGCTGCAAGTTGCAATTATTGGTGCGGGTCTGGCGGGATTGAGCTGTGCACAGCACCTGCATCAAGCGGGTTATACCGTCAAGCTGTTTGATAAAGCCCGCGGTGTGGGTGGCCGACTCTCGACGCGGCGTACAGAAACCACCAGTTTTGATCATGGGGCGCAATATTTTACCGCCCGCGATCCCGATTTTTGTGCACAAGTTGCCCTGTGGCAGCAGCAAGGCGTGGCGAGTCGGTGGGATCAGCCTTTGGTGGCGTATCAGTCAGGTCAGTGGTCAGCCGTTGCAGATCAACCGCGTTATGTGGGTGTCCCACGCATGAATGCGATTGCACGGCAGATGTGTGCCGAGCTGCCGTGTGAGCTGTCGCATCGTCTGCTGGGCTTACATCGTGTGGGGGATCAATGGCACTTGCAGTTTGAAGGTGATCTTCCGAGCGTGATCGCTGATCAGGTGGTGTTGGCGATTCCTGCACCACAAGTGTTGCCACTGTTGGCAGCGACACATCCATTTTATCACATCGCGCAGTCGGTCTTTATGCAGCCGACATGGGCAGTGATGTTGGAATTGGCGCAACCGATTGATGTGCCATTTGCAGGGGCATTTATCAATCAGCAAGCATGCTTGAGTTGGATTGCCCAAAACCATCAAAAGCCAGCACGAGCCAGCACACCCTCATGGGTACTTCACAGTGCACCGACGTGGGCAATGGCACATGCTGAATCCGATCCACAGTGGGTTGCTGCACACATGATTGCAGCGTTTGAGTCGGTCTTAGGTCAACAGGTGCAGATCAAACAACAGATGGTGCATCGCTGGTTGTATGCATTGGCCGAGCAACCGCTCAATCAGCACAGCCTGTATGATCCAAGCTGCGGTTTGGGGATTGCTGGCGATTGGCTGCATGGTTCACGCGTAGAAGGCGCGTGGTGTTCGGGGCGTCATTTGGCACAGGCCATGATGGCAGCAGTGGCCTAACACCACTGCTGAGTGCAAGGTTTAGCTGAGAAAACTCAAGACCTGCTCGACATCTTGTGCGCTGGCGTGAGTCAAGCGTAGCTCTTGCTGAAGTTGGCGCAAGCTGTCTTGTTGTAAGGGTTTGAGGGTTTGTTTGGGCATGGGGGCTTGCGCAAACAACTGCGCGAGTTGTTCGGCTTTGGCCACCGGCGTCAGGGCAGAATCATGCAGGATCTGCTGCTGATCCAGCCGGAATTGAATCATCGGTGTTTCTGCACCAAATAAACCCAGACGTTGTGCCGTATTAAAATGCTGTTGGCGTAGGCTTGCGATGGCAAAGGCATGCTCTTCGGTGTCCTTGGCTTGGGATAAGGCGAGTAGGGCAGCGTGGTATTGGGTGTACTGCGTCCATACTTGCTGCAATTGCTGTTGTATTTTTGGGGACAAATTGGCGGTGAGGCCGCGCTCTAAGGCTTGATTTAATGCACCAATCGGTTGTTTGGTTTGGAGGAGTTGATCAAAGCAATGACGTACTGATGCAGACGTTGCAACCCCCTGTGTCATCTCAAGGTCACAATCCACCGCAATCACGGTAGACAGGTCGACAATCTCTGTGGTGCTCGCTGGTGCAGCAACCGTGCTGGAGATCGACGAGTTGTCTAGTTCACGCTGGTGAGGAGAGTCGATGGTGTGTGGTTTTAGATAAAGTGCTAGGCAGACTGTCAGCAAGGTTAAGCACAGAACAAACCAAGACCATACAAATGTTTTGGCTAAAGCGGTGTTTGACATGATTCCATCCATATTGGGAAAATATCATAAGGTCACTCGACCTGATACCCACAATGACCATCCGGCGTCATTGGCAAGCCGCACAGATGCCCCTCTGCTTGGCTGATGCTGGCTATGGAATAATGATTCAATTTAAAAATCAAGCCAAAACTGACAAGTAGCATGCAACTTTAAAACCGTGTCAACAATGCCATGTCATTCACATGGCATTGTCATTACAAAACTCAGTACCAGAAACGCACACCCAGCACACCTTGCAGTGCATCTGTGGTGTCTGCGCGCTGTTTGGCGGTGTTGCCCAAGTCTTGCTGATAGGTCAATCCCACATAAGGAATCAATAAGCGCTTGCGTTGATAGCCTAAGCGAAGTCCCGTTTTAAGATGTGCCAATCCTGCCCACTCATGTTGGGTGGGGCGGTCTCGACCATAGGCGATCAGGCTGATGTCTGGAGTCAGTAGCCAGTCTTGCGTGATCCGTAGATCATACGCAGCAGACAGCTGTAGCTTGCTATAACCCTGCCGATCAACCAGCAATTCAATCCCCGTATCAACCCAGTAGGGAGCAAGACCAGTAAGACCAACACTAAGCCATGTTTGCGAGGTTGCGGCATCTGCCCGATCTTCCCATGCCAAACCAGCTTCCACATTCCAAAATGGATCCAGTGGACGCCACATATGCACCGACCACAACTGATCGGTGTGATGAGCGGATTGGCGTTCAATCTCACTGCGTAGCACAATGCGTCGATCATCATCGCCAATCCAAGCACTCGCGTGCAGCTGAAGCTGCTCGGCTGGTTTTGCCCATTCTAGTTGGTGCACTTGGATCGCATGATCAGGCATCGATTCATGTGCATGCGAAGGCGTAGCATCTGGTGCGCTCCATGCAAAAGGATCTCGCAGATCAGAGGCAAGCGGTGGTGTTGTCTGGTGGTTGTGGTGGTGATGTTGCATGGAATCAGCCGCCCATGTACTCCACGCACCACTACAAAGCAGCAATATCAAGAGGCGCATTTAGATCACCTCCAATTCACGCATCATCCCTGCATGCATGTGATAGAGAAAATGACAATGCCACGCCCAACGACCCTGTATGCCAGTAAAGTCAAAGCGGATGTCTTGCGCGGGCTGAATGAGGATGGTGTGTTTGCGAACTTGTAATCCGCCGTCTGGTCGCTGAATGTCGCTCCACATGCCGTGCAAATGCATTGGATGCAGCATCATGGTGTCATTGACCAGCCGTACCCGAATCCGCTCACCCGTGCGCACTTGGATGGGTTTGGCGTGCTCGACACTCAAGCCATCAAAGCCCCATTGATAACGATGCATATTACCTGTGAGGTGCAACTCCAATTCGCGGCTAGGCTCACGTTGATCGTCGGCATCAAGGGTGTGTAAATCGGCATAAGTCAGCACACGTCGCCCATACAGCCGCTGGTGGTGACGCAAATGCACCCCTGCATCATCAAGGTTGCTGCGCGGGGTATCCACTCGCATATCCACACTTGCCCCATATTCGGTATGGGCATGGCGGACAGGTTGGTTTGGTGTTTGCATGCTGCCCATCATATCCACCATATCGAGCCAGTGCGGTGGATCAATGGCGGGAATGGGGGCGTGGATATCAGGACGCACCGACAAGCTTGCTGCGGTAAAGCTGCGCCGATCAATGGTTTGAGCAAACACCACATAAGCGTCATCTTGCGGGGTGATGATCACATCATAGGTTTCGCCTGCACCGATTCGCAGTTCATCCACCGTCACCGGTTCAACCGCGAGGCCATCAGCCGCCACCACCTGCATGCGTAATTCGGGAATACGCAAATCAAAAATGGTTTGTGCACTGCCATTGATCAGTCGTAGTCGAATGGGTTGTTTGGATTCGATCCATCCCCACCAATATGGACGATGATCGCCACTGATCAAGCCATTGACGCCATACTCAAAACTGGCGCTCAAATCACTAAAATCAGTGGGACTCATCCGCATCTGATTCCACATCTGCCGTTTGCTCAGCGCCTCACTCAGTCCCATGCGCTTGGTATCGTGGAGCAACTGTGCCAGCGTGGTTTGTTGGCGTTGATCAAATTCGCTGTGGATTTTTAGGCGACGCAGCAACAGCTCAGGCGAGGTCGATGTCCAATCAGAAAATAACAAGGTATGTTCGGGCAGGGTGATCTGTGGCGTCTCTTTGGGATCAATAATCAAGGCGCCAATCAGACCGGTTTGTTCCTGAAAGCCTGCGTGAGCGTGATACCAGTAAGTGCCATGCTGTTGTAGGGTAAAGCGATATTCAAACATTTCACCCGCAGCAATGCCGGCAAAACTGATATTGGGCACACCATCCATTTGATAAGGCACCAGTAACCCATGCCAGTGAATCGCGGTGGGCACTGGCATTTTGTTGTGCACTCGAATGGTGACCGTATCGCCCTCACGCAAACGTAGCGTAGGTGCAGGATAGTTGCCGTTGGCAAGGGTGGCGAGGATCGGCTTGCCATTAAGATCAAGCCAACGTTGCTCAATGACCAAATCAATCACCTCACCTGATAGCACCGGAATGGCGGGTGGGGTGGCGGCTTTGGCAAAACTACGGGTATGCCACAGTAAGCTGCTGGCACCGAGCAGTTGTAGCGCCTGACGGCGCGAATAAGTAGACATGATGCATCATCCTAAAAGACTCAAACAAGAATAATCAGTGCTTTAGGATGAAATGGGGGGACGGATTGGCGGGGCAGTTTGCCATGCCACCAGTGCTTGCTCGATGGCTTTAAACTCCACACGATCCAGCACTATCAATAGCGGAAGTATGATGCGTACAGGAGCATGCGCAGCCGTTCCCATACACCACATCAAGCAGTGATGGGTGGCATCAATCGTGTGTGATTCGGTTGGTGTTGACACTGATGAGACATGACAGCTGTGCTGTGTATGGCGCTCAAAGACTGACCAGAGCGAGCCGATTTGCAATACCAAGGCGCAACTGAGCAACATCCAAATGATCGGACGTGTCCAGTCAAGTCGGGCATCAGGTCGCATAGGCATCTGTGAGGTGATCTTATACCGAGCGTAGCAAAAGACTCAGGCATTATCGTAGGGTTTTGGTGATTAAACCCTAAAATCATCACCCAAGTAGACTTTTCGCACCAGTTCATTGTTCAAAATATCGTCGGCTGTGCCTTCGGCAATCACCGCACCTTCACTGACAATATAGGCTTTTTCACAAATCGCGAGGGTTTCGCGCACGTTGTGATCGGTAA
>CALFYA010000327.1 GCA_937952925.1 uncultured Moraxellaceae bacterium | reverse complement strand
AAGGCCTGCCCCTGCCCCGCCAAGACCTTTGAGCAGTTGACGGCGATTGAGCCATGTCGATTCGGAAGTGATTTCGCTAGAGGTTGGTGCGACGGGATTGTGGTGACGAATCAGCATGACTTGCTCCATCGAGTCGGGTTGATAGAGCTTAGATGCAAAAAGACGCTGTGTATTACAGCGTCTTGGCAGTTTTTTGTGGTGTTGTGTGCTGTTTAGGCTTTGCGGGCTTGCCGACGGGCGTTGTAGGTGGTGACAAAACCTGAGCAGGCATAAATGATCGCAATCCCAAATAAACCCACCGGCACATCATAAGTGATGATCAGCAAGATGAGGACGATCGGAATCATCATCATAAACGGGACACGTTTGCGGTCGAATTCTTTGAAGCTAAAGTATTTGACATTACTGATCATCAACATGCCACCAATCACAGCAAGCGCGGCATAAGCAACGATATTGCTCGTTTGTTGAATATCAATCCACTGCGGATTGTCGAGGCCAACCCATACCCCACTAGAGAGTAAAATCGCCGCAAGTGGACTGGCCAAACCAATAAAATAACGTTTATCGACCACACCGATCTGCACGTTGAACCGCGCCAGACGAAACGCTGCGCACGCAGTAAAGATAAAGGCACAAGCCAAACCGACTCGTCCTAGTGGTGCAAGCGCCCAACTGTAAACGAGCATAGCAGGCGCAACACCAAACGATAACATGTCAGAAAGTGAATCAAACTGCTCCCCAAATGGACTTTGGGCATTGAGCATCCGTGCCGCACGGCCATCGAGACCATCCAGCAAGGCGGCTAGAAAAATGGCATAAATGGCTTTTTCGTAGTGTCCGTTGGTACTGGCAATAATTGAGTAAAAACCAGATAACAGTGCGGCGGTGGTAATCGCATTGGGCAGTAAATAGATCCCTCGACTGCGTACCCGTCGACCTTTTTGGGTTTGTTCTTCTTCGACAATTTCAAAGGTGAGTCCATCAAAGTCGTCATCTTGACGATCTGTTGATGAATCCACATCAGGAGGCGTTGCCATATTAACTTTTACTCCCATCACAGAGGAATGTAGCGGGTTTATTGACTTCAAATGCTAAAGAACGATGCGCTCAGACAGTGTTGTGACCTGAGCAACAGTTGCAACCGCTTGTCACTCACCGACCAACCAGCGCACTGCTGCATGACCGCCATTGTCGAGCATACGCAAGTGCGGGAACAACCATTGCAACAATTTGTCGGCTTGGTCAGCAAATTGCCACGGCGGATTGATCACCAACAAGCCGCAACCATTGAGGCCAACGGGCGTGTCATCCGGCCACACACACAGTTCGCAGATCAGTTGTTTGCGAATACCGGTTTTGACCATTTTTTTCTCAAACCGCTCAATCATGGCGCGATCTTTGATCGGGTACCACACGGCAAACACGCCAGTTGACCATTTTTTGTGGGCATTGGTGAGCAGTTCAACCAATTGCGGGAAGTCTTTGCGCTCAAGTTCATAGGGTGGGTCGATCATGACCAAGCCACGCTTTTCTTTGGGGGGAATCACCGCCAGTAAGCCTTCGTAGGCGTCACGCTCATGGATGCCAAAGCGTTTGTCACGCAAATTAAATTTGAGATCATCGAGGACATTAGGCTGCATTTCAAACGCGGTTGCCAAGTCGTATTCGCGCATTTGCTGGGCAGCAAACCACGGTGAGCCACCGTACCAGCCTTTGCCCATACTGTCGCGCAGCTCATGGGTGAGCTTCAAATAACGCTGAATCGCATCGGGTGCTTGACGAATCACACTCGGCTCAAGCTGTACCAAGCGATGAATGCCTTCGAGGTATTCACCCGATTTTTGTGAGGGTGCCAGCGACAGATCATAGATGCCAGCGCCTGCGTGGGTGTCGATATAACGATAAGGTTTGTCTTTTTGATTTAGACGCTCAAGTAGCTCGATTAATAAGACATGTTTCATGACATCGGCAAAATTACCTGCATGGAAATGATGACGGTAGTTCATGAACGGTACACCAATAAAGCAGAAAGCAAGGTGCGCATGGTAGCATGTCAGACCCAAAACGCCGATAGATGGGGATTTTTGCGTGAAAAATCTTTTGCCACAGCCTGATTGGGCACGGCTGCTTGATGATGCGGCCTTGGATCAACTGTCCACACAGGGTTATGTCCTCATCTCAAATGTGCTTGATCCTGTTTTTTTTGCAGCGCTGTGTACGGAGAGCCAAGCTCTATCCGATTATCACGCGGCAGGGCTGATGGATGGGGTACAGCAACGGCAGATTCGCAGTGATACAACCCGCTGGCTTAATCCGACAGATGCTATTGGTGGGCAGTATTTGATGGCGCTGGATCGTTTGTCTGAATGGTTGAATCAGCAGTTTTATCTAGGGATCAAACGGGCTGAGGCACATTATGCTTGCTATGACGCCGGACAGTATTATCAGTTGCACCGTGATAACCCCAAAGGCTCGAATGTACGTGCCATGTCAACGGTGTTTTATTTGAATCCGATATGGCAGTCGGCTTGGGGTGGGCAAATCCGTCTACAAGATCGCGCCGGAATCTGGCATGCGTTTGATCCGACTGGCAATCAAATGGTGGTGTTTGAGAGTGATTTACTGCATGAGGTGCTGCCTGCCACCACCACGCGCCGCTCGATTGCGGGCTGGTTACGGCGTGATACGGCAACCGTGAGTCTTGTATAAACCTTGCAATTTAAGCGGTTTTGCTCAATGTGGCATGCTACATGTCAACCTTTAGATTTTTTGAGTGGCACGCGATGTTGGCATATGCATGGGTGTATTTGATCACTTTGGCGTTGTTTTTGGGCATTGATTTTGTCTGGCTGTCGAGCATGGTGGATCGCTTCTATAAAGCTGAAATTGGTGAGTTGATGCTGGATCAACCCAATATGGGCGCGGCGGCTGGGTTTTATTTATTTTATGTGTTGGCGCTGCTCATCTTGGTGATTGTGCCGCAACTGCGTAGCGGTGCGGGCTTGGGCAAAGTATTTTTACTTGGCGCTGTGGCGGGTGCGATGGCGTATGGCACTTATGATTTTACCAATCTGGCGGTGATGAAAGGCTGGTCACTCAAAGTCACCTTGGGTGATCTGGCTTGGGGCACCCTGCTGACGGGGACAGTGTCTACTATCAGTGTCGCGATTGCACGTAAGATGCAGTGGTTGACGAATTAAGTTTGGAGGATCGCTTGATCGTATTAGCCGACAACCCCAAAGGGTTAATTGCACAGCTTGGTGAAACCGATCAAGCGTATTTGAACCAGTCAACGCCTGAGTTGGCAATTATCCGCGCTGAAATTCGGCAACGACTAGCACTGCACAGCATGCAAAAAGCGGAGCAGTTGTATTTGCTCCATGAAGCGGCGGCGATTTTGGAGTTGATGCGCTTGGAGGTAGACGAGCAAAGCATGTTTGAGCGTTTGTCGGCTCAACTCGGCTCGGTATACATCCAACATTATCATGTGACGCATGAGCAAAAATATTTGATCGTGGCGCGGCAGATTTTGCGGCCATTGTCGCATTTGGCGCACCCTGCTGTGTTGCTCGGCTTGGTGCGTGCGGATGCTGCGCAAGGTCAATGGGCGTTGGTACAACATTGGCTCAAACGGATGCAGCAACATCGTTTGCTGGATGTGGAACTGCTGGAGCAAACGCCTGAGTTGGTGGGTGCGGTGCATTTTGAGTGGTTTGTCAGGCTTAAAGCGCAGTTTTTGAATTAAACACATGACTCCGCTTGGAGTCATGTGTTTATAAACGCCGTTACACCCAGTTGGCTGCAATCACCCCATCAAGTTGGCTGTGCTGTGCAGCAGACAACTCGGTTTGACCCAACGGTGGTGGATTCATGCCTGCCATCGCATTGACAAGATTTTGGACATTGGCATCACGCAGGGTTTTGCCTTCGCCACTCAACAATTGTTCAGTACGATAGGCTGTACCCAAGTACCAATCTTGCACCACCACTTTGTCGTTGGTGCCGATAATCGATACTTCGAGATTGTTGCCCACTTGCCTAAACCACAGTTGATCGGCAGCAACGTTTTGGGAAAAGCGCAATTGATCACGATTAGCAGCAGTATTATCATTTTCTATAATGGTATCAATACCATACCCTCGACCCATCTTATAGATGTCATTGCCTCCCCCCCCTTGCAAATGATCTGCACCAGCACCTCCGTCGAGTATATTTTGACCTTGGTTGCCGGTTAAGGTGTTTGAAAATATTGTCCCTTTGAGATTCAGATTTTTATCACCCAGCAACACTGCATTTTCAATATAAGCATCCAAGGTGTAGTGAATAGAGCTGTATACCGTATCTGTACCACCTGACACCAACTCTTCAATCATGTCACCAGAGTTATTCCGTGTATAAACATCATCCCCTGAGCCACCTACCATTAAATCTAGACCAATTCCCCCATCTAAAGCGTCATTTCCCCCTCCACCATACAGAATATCATTACCACTTTCTCCTTTTAGATCATCATTACCCAATTCACCATCCAATAAATCCGCACCATTCCCACCCATCAGTTGATCAGAACCGTCCCCACCATACAACATATCATTACCCTGATCACCAAGTAGCTGATCACCCCCTCCACCACCATAAATAACATCATTAGCACCTTTACCATCGAGAGCATTAATAGAATCATTCCCTTCCATAATATTGTCAAATCCATTCCCCACCCCATTTATATTTCCACCAGCAACATACAATTTTAGATTTTCAAGAACTTCATTTAACACATAATTACCTAACGAACTCTGTACGGTATCTACACCCCCAAAATTAGACTCAATAATAACATCGTTACTACTATCTACAACATAAAGATCATCTCCTAAGCCACCTTCCATCCAATCGACCCCCATACCACCATCTAGCGTGTCGTTTCCATCTCCACTATAGAGGCGATCATCTCCTGCTAGACCTGATAGCACATTATCAACCACAGAGCCTGTTAACACATCATCAAATTGGCTACCCATCACACTCTCAAAAGATTTTAAGATATCTAATCCCGATCCACCCGTTTCTTGGATTCCACTGACTGCCAATCCTACAGTGACACCAGCATTTGCTGTTTCGTATGAAACAGTATCTATCCCTGCCAAACCATCTAATATATTGTATCCAGCATTCGCAATAATTTTATTATTGCCTGAATTACCGGTGCCATGAATATGCTTTGAGCCTATGAGCTCCAAGACCTCAATATCCATATTCACCAACACATAGCTAAACGAAACAACTATGGTATCAACATCAGCAGAACCACGACCTGAATCAATAATCACGTCTAGCTCATCAATAATATAAGTATCACTTCCTCCACCACCCAACATTCTGTCAGCGCCACCCATACCATTTAAAACATTATTACCAGAATTTCCAGTTATTACATTATTCTTTGAGTTCCCCGTGGCATTTATATGATGCTGCTTCAGAGCATCGCCATACATTAAAGTAATATTTTCAAGATTTTCATTTGTCAGCGAAAAGCTGATAAATGACTCTACCGTATCAACACCTAGATTGGCACCCTCAACAATCTTATCTCGTACAGTATACACTCGATAGGTATCGTCACCTCCCCCACCAGCCATCGTCACAACGTCTGACTCAAATTGAGGCTCTGCAATACTCACAAGGCCGCTCAAAAAATCATTGCCCAGAGCACCGTACAATGTATCAGCACCATGACCACCCACTAAAATATCATTCCCAGACTGACCGTATAATATGTCGTCACCATTACCACCATATAAGCTATCCTGAAAAGCGCTGCCTGTAATGGTATTATCTTGATCATCCCCTCGAATGACCGCACGACCCAGACGTGTGCTCATGTCAATCGTTGATATTGGTGAAAGGGATGGTACTGAGGTAGCTGGATCATCCGGCGTGCTAAGCGTCATTGTTGCTACATTCGTCATGATGTCATTTCCTATTGAATTGATTGACGGTACAGATATCTTGGCAGTTGTGGGTTTTGAAGTAAAAAATAGTTATGTAACCATAAATTTTTCATAAAAACATGATAAATATGTTTATTTTATAAAGCGATTAAACCAACAATTTTTATCCATTTTACTGATTTTAGATTGTTCTGCATGATGACCTCACCAAGTGTGAAATAACGTCAGGGGTTTATCATGTCAAAACGGATCTTGTCTTTGATGGTTGCGATGAGTATGGCAACCGGCAGTATGGCAGCCACCTTAACGCGGGATAATGGCGCGGCAGTGGGCGACAATCAGAATTCACAAACCGCAGGCAGCAGCGGTGGGGTGCTGCTGCAAGATGTACATTTGATCCAAAAATTGCAGCGTTTTGACCGTGAGCGCATTCCTGAGCGGGTGGTACATGCACGCGGGGCAGGTGCGCATGGTGAGTTTGTCACCACTGACGACCTGAGCGATTTGAGCCGTGCAGTGGTGTTTAAAAAAGGCGAGAAAACACCGGTGTTTGTGCGTTTTTCGACGGTGATTCATGGCAATCACTCGCCAGAAACCTTGCGTGATCCGCGCGGTTTTGCCACCAAGTTTTATACCCGTGAAGGCAATTGGGATTTGGTCGGCAACAATTTGCCGGTATTTTTTATCCGTGATGCGATCAAGTTTCCAGACATGGTGCATTCACTCAAGCCATCGCCAGACACCAATCGCCAAGATCCCAATCGTTTTTTTGACTTTTTTAGCCATATCCCAGAAGCCACCCATATGTTGACACGGGTCTACTCCGACGATGGCATTCCAGCGTCTTATCGAGAGATGGAAGGCAATGGTGTCCACGCCTTCAAACTGGTCAATGACAAGGGCGAGTATGTGTATGTCAAATTTCATTGGAAACCGCATCAAGCTGAGCGCAATCTGACGGCCGCGCAAGCCGAGCAGATTCAAGGCAAAAACTTTAATCATGCCTCGCAAGATTTGTATGAGGCGATTGCACGAGGCGACTTCCCCAAATGGGATTTGCATGTGCAAGTGTTGCAGCCCAGCGATTTGAGCAAGTTTGATTTTGACCCGCTCGATGCCACCAAAGTCTGGACGGGCGTACCTAGCCGTAAAGTGGGCACCATGACCCTCAACCGCAATCCCGCCAATGTGTTCCAAGAAACAGAGCAAAGCGCGTTCGCACCATCAAACGTGGTGGCAGGCATTGAGCCGTCGGAAGATCGCTTGCTGCAAGGTCGCGTGTTTTCGTATGCCGATACACAGCTGCATCGGGTAGGTGTCAATGCCTTGCAGTTGTCGATCAATCGTCCAAAAGTTGAGGTCGTCAGTCACAACCAAGACGGCGCGATGAATTATGGTCAACGTACCGGCAAAGTGAATTATCAGCCGAGTCGTTTGGTCGATATCCGTGATGATCACACGATGAAATATAGCCAACTGCCGCTCGCAGGCACGACTCAGCAAGCTCGGATTGCCAAAACCCTCAATTTCCGTCAGGCCGGTGAGTTTTATCGGAGCTTGTCTGCTACCGAGCAACGCAACTTGATCAGCAATTTGGCCGGTGATTTGGGACAGGTCAGCCATGAAGAAACGCGCTACATCATGCTGTCGCATTTCTACAAAGCAGATGCCTCATACGGCACGGCCTTGGCACAAGCACTCAAAGCCGATGTAAACCGCGTCAAAACCATGGCAGCGCAACTCAGCGAGTAAATTTCTACCCACCCCTCTCTCGATTTGTTTGGGAGAGGGATTTTTGTGGAGTCCGTCATCATGAGCATTCACAAACTTGCGGCGATTGGGTTGTATCTGTTGACGATCTTGTGTGTGGTGGTCAGTCATCCGGTTAAAGCCGAGGGCTATGGCGCACAGTACCAAGCGCACACCCAAATGAGTCTGCGTCAGCAAATTGAGCAATCTTGGTTTCGCGCCGCCAAAGAAGGTGATCTCAAGATCATCAACACCTTGATTGATGCCAAGTTTGATCTCAATCATGCGGATGGCAAAGGCTACACCGCACTGATTTTGGCGGCGTATCATGGACATGCAGAGGTGGTTGATCGATTGTTGCAAGCCGGTGCCAACCCCTGCACCAAAGACCGACGGGGCAATACTGCATTGATGGGGGCGATTTTTAAGGCTGAAATACAGATTGCCAAAACCTTGATTGCTGCCGACTGCCAACCTGATCAGCCCAACCACAACGGGCAAACCGCTGCGATGTATGCCGCGTTGTTTGGTCGTACTGAGCTACTCAAGGCTTTGGCGGCACGCGGTGCCAATTTGGATCAAGCAGATCCACTGGGCAATACCGCACGCCAGATCAGTCAGGGTGAACTGCGTACCCGTTAGCCCAAAACGAATGCTCCACCTTTATCAATAGCGCGTTGATAGGCTGAACGCGCCCGAATTTTGGCAAGATAAGCGGCAAGTTTGGGATAACGCTGATCAAGGCCACCGCGAGCAGCCGCAGCTTCCAAAGGAAAGCTCATTTGGATATCGGCGGCACTGATTTGCTCACCCGCAAACCAATCGCGCTTGGACAGCTCGCTTTCCA
>CALFYA010000326.1 GCA_937952925.1 uncultured Moraxellaceae bacterium | reverse complement strand
AGCCAAATTTTGGCGACCGTGCTGATGGTCAAATTGTTTCAACAAAAAAACTATGCGATTGGCGTGGGACTCGCCAAGAGCGAAGCGATTTTGGCGGCGCTGATTGGCGTGGCAGTGTTGCATGATCAGCTGTCGCTCTTAGGTTGGCTCGGTGTGCTGATTGGTGGGGTAGCGGTGTTTTTGTTGAGTGGTGCCAAATCCATCGGGTCGTTGTCGTGGCGCACCTTGTGGATGGGTTTGGGCAGTGGCTTGGCGTTTGCGATCACCTCGCTGTTGGTGCGCGAAGCCAGCCTTGAGCTGACCAGCTTGCCGTTTTTGTATCGAGCGGCGTGGGTGCTGCTCACCATTTTGGTGTTTGAGGCGGCGATCTTGTTGGCGTGGCTGGCGTTCACCAGTCCTACCACGCTCACCGCAATGTGGCAAAGGCGCAAGCTGACCTTGGCGGTGAGTGTGGCGAGCTTTTTGGGATCACTCGGTTGGTTTAGCGCGATGAGTTTGCAATCGGTGCCGATTGTCAAAACGCTGGGGCAAATCGAGGTGCTGTTTACCTTACTGATCTCGGCGTTGGTGTTTAAAGAAAAGCTGGTGAAAACCGATCACGCTGGCCTTGCCTTGGTGGTGATCGGTGCGATGTTGGTGATTTGGGCGTAGTGCGTCGTAGTGTGTCGCACTAGAGGTGTCAAGGATGGGAGTGGTGATGACAGCATGATATGCTGTGGGGACAACTGAAAGGATTTGGGAGGGTGTTTTATGGGATGGTTTAGTAACGCTGTTGATAGCATGAATGATGCAAACAACAACAGCGACAAGAGTAATAACACGAGTATTGGTTCACTAATAAAAGCTCAGATGGCTGCCATACCTGAGACTGCACAGCAACCTTCTACGTCTAACGGTCGTGGAGTCGTGATGCAAGCACCAATACAACCACTATCATCGGAGTCTGCTCCCTTGGATCTGCCACAAACGTATGATGAGCTGACCGCGGCACAGCAACAACTCACCAGCAAGCTGCAAGCACTCGCGCTGGTACTGCACGATCAAAGCTCGCCAGAAGTGCGTGAGCTGATGAGTCAGTTGCAGTATGAAAAAACCAAGCAAGAAACCCAGATAGAGCAAGCACAACAAAAACTTGCACAAATCAAACCCAAACTCGAGACCATGGATCGTGGTGCAGAGGCAATTTTGCTGCATGCGATCAGCCAGCAGTCTTGGTATGCGTTTAAGAATAAACGTGAAATTGTTTTTGATAGCCGGACAGGTGACCTATACCCCAATTTTGAGTATGTACCGCATGTCACATATGCTGATTGGCCGCAAGCCAGAAAAAACTATGCACCTAGTGGCATACAGGGTGCTTGGAAAATGCTACATGAGGTTTTCTGCTATGATAATGAAAAGAAAAGGCCGGTTGGTTTTCTAAATTTTTATTCGGAACATTGGTATTATAGTCATGGTTTTGATTATCCGAAAAAATTTCGGGGGGAGGTAGACTTAAAAGTCTATATTTACACTGACACTTCCAATTATTCTAATCGTTATTATTTTCACGAAAAATTTTCTAAAAACTCTAACAGCAATAGTACATATGGTGGTCAAATTGAACTCGATAGGACTGTGCTGCCCGTCTTAAAGGTGCTGATTAATTCAGATATTTCTCCTGCTTATATTCGTCTTAAAGCATATGAAAAATCTAGAATTATTTTAGATTTTTTTATTGCTCAAGACTGGGTTCCAATATTTGAGCCATTTCTAGAAAAGCCCTACGATGAGGATGAGGATGACTACCAAAATCGACTGGCGACCAAGCAAAAAGAGTGCGATGAATACAACCGTCTGTTTGATGCGTATTATCAACGGATTCAACTAGAGCGCCAACTTGTTGCAGTAGAGCAACGTTTGGCCGAATTACCGCCACCTGCGCCAGACAACCCATTTACCGCAGCATTCGACTACCGCCAAGCCCTACAAGATCAGCACTACGATTTGGTCTATATTGGTCAGTCGGTGTGGCAGTACAGCCTTGCGGTACAATCGTGGATGCGGTTTTTGCTCACCCAGCTAGACGACATCAGTCAGCACCAGCAATCTTTGCTCAGCCAAGCTGCACAGCTGAGCCAAAGCCTGAGCGCCAAACCGCTGAGCAGCCCACATCTGAGCGATACCGAACAACAGCTGCTACAGGCGAGACATACAGACCTTCAACAACGGCTTGATTTTGGCTTGGTCTCGGTGCGCTCGGCATTGTTTGAAATGTTACAACAGGCGCAATCGTTGCAGCAGCAACTGCAACAGGCTCACCAACACCCAGATTCGCTATCTCGTTTGGCGCAGATTGAAGCACAGCAGCGACCCAGTTTTGCATTGGTGGCGGAGCATAGTGCCACCTTATGTACCCAAGTGCTGACCAAACTCGAATGGCTGGCGCAATCGTTAGATTTTGTCCACGCAGTGGTGCAATCAGAACAACAGTTCACCGCACATTATTTGATTTTACTGGATAAATATCAGGCAGACCTGCAACAACAGGGTACAGACAATAGTATTGAGGCTACCGATGTTGCGCAGTGGTTTGCCGAATGGCGGCAACAACAGTGGGTGGTACAACAGCAGTGGCAACCACTGATACAGGCAGGTTTAGACCATGTCTTACCGCAAAGTACCGTGCTTGACACGCTGAACACCCTGCAAAGCTATCAACAGGCTATTGATCAGTTTTATCTGACCCAGCGCCTTGGTGTGCATACGACCTATGCGTTTCAACCCAATGGACATCGTCAAGAGAAGCTAGAAAGAGAGCAAAAGCTGAGCGAGCTTAGACATCAGTTGATGCAAAGCATGGAGCAGATCATTTTTGCCCTGCCTAGCAGCGTTGAAAAAATTTGGTTGGTGCGTTGGGTGGAGGTGTGGCAGCAAGGTTTACTGCAAGAAATAAGCAACCTCCTGCGACATGAGCAGTTGATTGAGCGCGACGATATTGTTCAGATCATGTTGGACGACATGCGCAAGGTACAGCAACAAAACCTTGCCGCATGTTTACAAGATGCGAAGAGCTACAGTCAGGCGCTCGCTGTGCGTGAAAAAGATGTCGCCACGTTGATCTTTAAAATGCGTAAAGCCTTGATGAAATAGGAGCAATAAAATGTTTGGACTTCTCAGTTCAATCGGTGGTTGGGCGGTAGACACCGTCAGCAGTCTTTTTAGCAGTTCATCAGATAGCAGCGGCAGCCGAGATCGAGGAGGAAGCTATTCATCATCGAGTGAGACGTACCATACCAGTAAAACCACCCACTATGACCCTGACAAAGTCCGCGTGGCTGAGCTTGAAAACGAGCGGGTTGGACTGGTCAAAGATGCTCAACTTGAGTTGATGGAGTTTAATGCCAAGATGGAAGCGGCCATGCTCGAAGCACATTGTCGTGGCTTTCATGCCATGCAACAAGCCCTGATGGGGATGCTCAAAGAAGTCAATGTCTTGGCTGAGGAACGGCTCATGTTGCTTGAATCATCGAGCCAGCAACACATTCAACAAGTTGAGCAGATGTATGCAGCTTTGACAAAGGATATTCAAAATGACGATTTTTTGGTGAAAAAAACTAGTGAACTCCTCAATTTAGCGAATCAATTTCCAGAAGGATCTGATACCCGCCAAATGTTTATGAAAGGTGTTGACCGAGAAATTGCCACGCATTTTGATTTTAAAACCAATCAACTCGCATTACTCAATCAACGTTGTCGTGTCGTGGTGGAGTCTGTTGTTGAAAGTAAATTACGAATGCAGCAGCACATTGACACCGTGGTAACCCAACGAATTGAGCGTCTGGAGCAAGCAATGACATCAAATGCAAAAACAGCTTTAGCCTTTGATCCAAACCATTTACAGCTCGATCCACCCACTTCCGCACAGACGGAACATGCTTATGCCATTGAGCAAAAAAGCGAGAGATGGCAGTGATCTGAAAAAACTGCCATCGTGCTGCAGTGCGTTATGCTCAGCAGTGTGGGAATAACGCACACTTCACCATTGTTATGGTGTGGCAATCCGTGACAATCGAGTCAATTTCAGTGTGTCATCGACCACAAAATACTCAGCGTTGAGTGCGGTGTTTTGCGGGGTATGACACAGCATCGCCTGAGTTTGGGTGATCAAGCAAGTGGCTTGTTTGGCGAGGGTTTGATCCCATGCCAGTTTGTGCCACAGCTCCATTTGCTCATCATTAGTGGCCAAATACGCCGCTTCTTGCGTTTTGGGACTGGTCACTTCATAGCCATGATTGACCATTTTAATCGACCATTGGCTCGCTTTGGCCGAAGGCGTTAGGGGAGAAAACTGCCCCACAAACTCATCGGCAAATTGGGCGTGGGACAGGGCTGAACATAGCCCGATAGACAGTGCCATCAATACACGTTTCATCATCGACATCCTGTTTTTAGTATCAACGCGGGGGCTTGTGAGCAGCCGCTAGCAATTTTGATCATCTCGATCAAAAAACAGGCATATTTTGCCAGTACAGCGTCGGCTTGTTAAGGTTGTTGGTCGGAATCTATGCGGAAAAATCATTCAATTTCAGTTATTTGTGAATTATGTCACACAAAAGCATGACCAGAGACATCTCTGGTCAAGACGGATTACACCTGATAGACGTGTTTGGCTTGGACAAAATCAGTTTCGACACTGCTTAAAATGCGTTCTTGACCGCGTTGCACGGCACGATAACCACGCAAAAACACCTCCGTCCCCACACCCCAGCAGCGTTTGCCGTTGCTGACCATCACTGCACCGTGTGGGTAGACTTGCTGGACGGGCCCATCAAATACAAACGCATCGGGCACATATAGAGCGTGATGCAGATCGGGTTTGCTGACTTCCATAAAAAATGGATTGGTGGCATCAATCACTTGGGTATCGCGCTGCACGCTGTGTGCGCTTTTGTTGTAAAAGTCGATGATGCCCAGCTCGTCTTTGGCATACGCCAACAGCCGCTTGATGCTATCGAGGTTGAGCGCGGCGTTTTGTCCGCGCAGTGCATGGTATTTGGTCAGCAGCGCATCGGCTTGGCTCTGCGTCACATCATTGATGATGATGCAATCTTCGCCGTTGCCTTGAGCGGCTTGCCATGCCCGATCAACGCCATTGAAAAACACGATGCCACGGCCTTGCTTGATAGCTTGACCGGCACGGCGCGTGTTGCGAGGGTAGACCAGTGCTTCACCGCCATGCAGGAGCTGTGGGATAAACACCACAAAGCGACGGGTGCGATTGACCACGGGGAGGGCGTGTTTAAAGTCTTGGGGACGGAGTTTGAGGAGCGGGTAGTCATTGAGCATAAGATTGATCCTTTAAATATTTTTGCAAATCATCGCGTGCCATTTTAACGTGATGGCAATCCGTATTTTGGCTCGTCAGTCGGTCTTGCTCAAGATAAATTGACAAAAAGCAAGTTTGTCCTGTTTTTCCAACAATACCAAAATTGACGTCTTTGATCTGTCTGACAGAAAATTGTTGCGACTGATGGTTGGGAAATTCAAGTGTAATCACCTGAGAAGAAGCTCGCCAATCCATTCTAGAAAAGTCTTGGGTATACATGTGATAGATGCCCATCGTCGTGAATATGGGCAGCAAAAGAGCATAGCGATATTTCCAGCGTTGTTGAGTCAGCCGAATGTGTAACAAGGCGCTCACCACCAACGCATAACTGATGAAAGCCCACAACCATAATCCTTGAGGGTCAAAATACGGCTGACCAAATGAATATGTCATATCAAACCTGATTTACAAGATACGTTCCATTTTGCGTGCATCAGGCACGTTGTGCCCTGCGCGTTTGCCACTAAAGGCTTTTTGACAGATCACGTGCAGGCCAAGCGATTCGTACAGCTTTTGGGCGCGCGGGTTGGTGGCCGCAACATCAAGGGCAAATAGCCGATAGCCCTGTTGTTTGGCACGTGCGATCTGTTGCTCAATCATGGCACGCCCAATGCCTTGCGAGCGACACGCCGGTGCAACGCCAAAGTTGGACAAATACAGCTCATCTTTTTTTGGGCGTTTCATCACACTGCCGATATGCGCCGTGTGAAGCAATACTGGCACAATCTCACGCCAGCCATAGAATGTGATCATATTGCGCAAGGTTTGTAGGCTCAGCCGGTCATAGTTTTTGCCATCAAAAAAGCAGCCGGTTCCCACCACCCCGCCCGCGTATAGACTCGGTATTTTTTGTTTGATAAATCGAATCGACTCG
>CALFYA010000325.1 GCA_937952925.1 uncultured Moraxellaceae bacterium | reverse complement strand
TGTCTGGCACGATTTTGCCAAGCAACGCAGATCACGCATGAAACGTCAACAGACCTTAGTGTCCCGCCACCATGCGCCGCGCACTAATAATCCCCGGTTGCTGCTCTAGGCGTGCGAGCAGCCGCGAGAGTTGCGATAAGCCTTTGACTTCAATCATCAGCTTCATATTGGCAATCCCGTTGGACTCAGTGATGGTGTTCACCTGCCGGATATTGATTTGATCGGCAAAAATCACTTGGGTCAGGTCTTTGAGTAGACCACGCCGATCATAAGCATCCACCACAATCTGCACATGCTGACCGCGCGTGGGCATCATTTCCCAGTTGGCTTCTACCCCACGCTCCGGCTCGCGTTGCATCAGGCGCTGATACTCAGGGCAGCCGACTTTGTGGATACTCACGCCACGCTGCTGAGTGATAAATCCACCAATCTGTTCACCATGCACCGGCTGACAACACTGTGCAACATTCAGCTCAACATTGTCTAAGCCATCAATCAAGATACCATGCGCCGACAAGGTACGGCTGGCACGTGGATGCAGCGCAGGCTTTAAGATCAGCTCTGGCTCATCTTGATCCAGATGCATTTGTTTGCTGATCTGGTTCATCAGTTGATGCTGACTGATGTCACCCGTCACCAAACCACACAGCACATCTTCGCCAGTTTTGACATTGAAATATTCGGCATAGTCCGACAAATCAATGCTCTTGGGATGCAAGGCGAGACGCGCCAATTCTTTATTGAGGATGTCTTGGCCGATTTCTAAATTTTTACTGCGATCTTGCTGGCGGAACCAATGCCGCAGCTTGTCACGCGCGCGGGTGGTTTTGATATAACCGAGTGATCCGACCAACCAATCCCGACTCGGCTCACGGTCGGCTTTGGTCAGGATCTCGACTTGTTCGCCGGTTTTTAGGCGATAGTTGAGTGGGACAAAACGCTGGTTAACCCGTGCGGCATAACAGTGATTGCCCACTTCGGTATGCACATGGTAGGCAAAGTCCAGCACGGTGGCATTTTTGGGCAACTCTTTGATGTCGCCATCACGGCTAAACACATAGATTTTCTCAAACTCACCCCAGTCTTGGGTCAGTTCCAAATCATCTTGACTGTCGGTATCGCCGCTTTCTTCGGAGCGTTCTTGATAGCTCTCCAGCACCGCACGCAACGAATGCAGCTTGTGATTAAACTGCTGGTCGTTTTTCTTACCGCCTTCTTTGTAATTAAAATGCGCACACACGCCAAGCTCGGCTTCGTGGTGCATGGTAAAGGTACGGATTTGTACTTCGAGCGATTTGTGTTTGGCAATCACTGCGGTGTGCAGCGAGCGGTAGCCATTGGGTTTGGGATTGGTAATATAGTCATCAAATTGGCCGGGGATATGCTGCCAAATCTGATGCACGATCCCCAACGAGTGATAGCACTCAGGGATCGACTCCACCAACACGCGTAGGGCGCGAATGTCATACAACTGATCAAACGACAGGTTTTTGCTTTTCATCTTTCGATAAATCGAATAGATGTGTTTGACCCGTCCGGTCACATCGGCGGCAATGCCTTGGGCGGCCAACTCAGCACGCAAATCGTGCATCACTTGTTGGATATAACTTTCGCGCTCCAAGCGCTTTTCATTGAGTAGTGCCGCGATTTCTTTGTAGCGAGCCGGTGCTAAGAAGCGAAACGCCATGTCCTCCAATTCCCACTTGAGCTGGGCGATGCCGAGTCGATGGGCAAGTGGGGCATAAATGGTGAGGATTTCGCGGGCAACCCGCTCTTGCCGCTCACGCGACGCAGTGGCGAGTTCACGCACCGCAAAGGTACGTTCGGCGAGTTTGATCAACACCACACGCACATCTTCGGTGACCGAAATCAGCATCTTATAGATGCCCGACAGGTGCTCGCGTTGGTTATTTTCAAAATGATCTTCAAGGCGTTTGTTTTGCTCAATCAGCTCAGACAAACGACCCATCGACAAGGTGCCATTGACCAGCGCCTGCACATCTTCGCCAAAAAATGCACCAACTTCGTCAAGGCTGATCATGCCTTCACGCACACTACGGAACAACACGGCTGCCGTCAGGGTTTCTTCTTCGACGCGTAGATGCGCCAAGATATCAGCCATGCCAATCCCAGCCAGATAAGCACTTGACCGGCGGGCAAAACTGGCATCAAAGGCACGCGCAGACACCAACACACAGGCGCGTCGCAGCAAGACCAAATCGGTGACATCTTGCTGAATGCTGATCCGATCCAGCCAGCTATCGAGATCAATCTCGGATTCGCTACCGGGTTGTTGCACCAGCGACGGTGACAACTCTTCGACCCGACGGGGCAATTCTTCGCGGACTTTGACCATGTGTTGATTCCTGCGCCAGACCGTCACGTTGCCGCAACGGTCATCCGATCATATCCGTTCAAACAGCGCAATCGACTCGACGTGTCCGGTATGGGTAAACATATCCATCACGCCAGCTTTGCGCATTCGATAGCCTTGAGTGGCTAGTATACCGGCATCCCGCGCCAAAGTGGCTGGGTTACACGACACATACACAATCCGGCGGGCGTTAAATCGCGCCAGATATTGCATGACTTCTTCTGCCCCACTGCGTGGCGGGTCAATCAACAAGGCATCAAAGCCTTGTTTTGCCCATGGCTGGTGAGAAAAGTCTTTGGTGAGGTCTTGTGCGTAAAATTCAAGGTTATTCAGACCATTGAGTTTGGCATTTTCAAAACCACGCTCGACCATCTCTTCACTACCTTCCACCCCGATCACCTGACCGGTCTCACCCACGCGGCGCGCCAGTGGCAAGGAGAAGTTGCCCAGTCCACAAAACAGATCTAGCACACGCTCACCGGCTTTGAGATCCAGCATATCCACCGCAAGGCTAACCATCTGGCGGTTGATGTCGCGGTTGACTTGGGTAAAGTCGAGCGGGGAGAAAGCAAAACGCACGCCAAAATCCGGCAGCTCATAATGCAGACGCATCGGGGCATCAGGCTGATCAATCCGATGCACACTGTCATAACCTGCAGGCTGCAAATACACCTGCCAGCCTAGTGGCGCGGCAAAATCCAAGATGATTTGGGTATCGGCATCTGACAACGGCTGCAAGTGACGCACGATCATCGCCACGCCATCATCGCCCACCGCCATCTCCAGCTGTGGGATGGTTTCCCGACCAGCAAGGCTCGACAACATGGCTTTAAGATCCACCAAACGCTCACCAATCTGGGCATCAAGCACCTTACACACGTCCATATCCGCCAGCCAGCCGCTGCTGCGCTCGCGAAAGCCGAGCAACATGCTGTCTTTTTTGAACACAAACTTAGCCCCCAAACGGGCTTTACGGCGGTAATCAGTACGGGTTGAACGCAAAGGCGGCAACCACTCATCTGGCGTCAAATCGCCAAAATGTTTGAAATGCTCAGCCAATACCGATTGTTTAAAGGCAATCTGCGCATCGGTTGACCAGTGCTGCAAGCTACAGCCGCCACACACGGTAAAATGTGGGCACACCGGCTCAACCCGATCCGGTGAAGGATTAGACACGGTGATGGTGTCGGCTTCTTCATATTTTTTAAAGCTTTCAGTGACTTTGGCGGTCACGATCTCGTGCGGTAGCGCAAACGAGACGAATACTTTTTTGCCCGCTTTGTCGGGATTGTGCTCGGGATGACTACCATAGTGGGACACCCCACGACCTTCATGCGATAAGGATTCAATCGTAAAGGTCAACGGTTCTTGCTGGCGGAGGCGCTCGCGCTGTTTACGTCTCAAGGCTTAGGCTCGATGATGTCAAAATTGGCGGCAAGTATAGCGGATTGTGGTGGGGGTGGATGATTTTGCGTGATCTTCTCTCCTATCAATCAGGACGAGAGCTTGAACCAGACCTCTGCATAGCACCATCACAACAAGAATGACATGCCTAAAAGGATGATTGATTATTCATTTAACTTAGGATCAAAGGGAGCATAATATTTTGATAAAACTGACTTTATCTTTGAAAAATCCTGTGCGGAAAAAGATTTAGACCAATGAGTATTTAGATTTTTGTTGATCCAACCACTTAATTGATGCAAGTAAATCACATCCGCTTGAGGGTGCTCATTGTTCACAAACAGAAGCTCCGTTTTTTCACTTGGAAAGATTACCAAACTACGAATTGGCCAGTGATTACATCGCTCTTGTTCTAGCATTTGAAGAACCAGCCCTGATGCTCGTACAGCCTGTAATGCACCATTACCAAAATGATTTATACAATTCGGTAACTCTCTCTTCCATTTGTCTTGTCCACTAATATAAATACGCCCTTTCCATGTTTTCACCTCAATCACTAATAGCCCTATGTGTGGAACAAGCACTAAAAAATCAAGTTGGACTTGTCGCCCCGCACAAACAAGATTTTCTGTTCTAAAAAAACCAGAGATTTGCTGACCAGATAACGCTCTTAATGCTGCTCGAACATCATCTTCACCATCCGCACCAAATTTTTTCTGTTGGTCATTGCTCATATTAACACCTTTATTCCGATTGATACTCAAGCAAAAGCGGCTTTTTCAGTGGCTCTATTTCATGCTGAAGCTGACTCACCAAATAACTCAACTCAGCATCATCAAATGGCTGATACGGACTCTCTACACATGCTGCGTCACTTAGCACTTGAATACACTCCTGCTCCAAAAATGACCTCTGCGCAATAATCTTATTTAAAGGCTCCATCATCTTTTGCTTTTTTTGTCGAATAAGATTTAACTCATCATTAAC
>CALFYA010000324.1 GCA_937952925.1 uncultured Moraxellaceae bacterium | reverse complement strand
GGCTGCGGTGTTTACCAAAAATGCCTTTTGTGCTGCACCCGTCCAAGTTGCACGTGCCAACTTGCAAGCAGGCCAAGCGCGTTATTTGGTCATCAACACCGGCAATGCCAACGCAGGTACGGGCGCAACCGGCATGCAAAATGCCCAAACTACCTGTACAGCACTCGCACAACTCGCTGGCGTCGATGCCGCGCAAGTATTGCCTTTTTCAACTGGTGTGATTGGCGAGCAATTACCGATTGATCGCTTGGTCGCAGGCTTGCCTCATGCACTTGCCGCACTCAAAGCAGACGCATGGGATGCCGCAGCGGTCGGGATCATGACTACCGACACCTTGCCTAAAGGCGCGAGTGAGCAGTTTGAACTCGCTGGCGTGACGTATACCGTGACGGGTATTAGTAAAGGCGCGGGTATGATCCGCCCCAATATGGCGACCATGCTCGGCTATGTCGCCACTGATGCCCCAATTGCCCAAGATGTCCTGCAACAGTTGCTGCTCGCCGCCAACGAGCAAGCCTTCAACCGGATCACCATTGATGGCGATACCTCCACCAATGACGCGTGCGTACTGATTGCAACCGGTCAAGCCGGTGGCGAACTGATCAGCTCCACCGACGATCCGCGTTATCCAGCACTGCTGACCGTGATGAGTCGTGTGCTGTTGCGTTTGGCACAGCTGATTGTGCGTGATGGCGAAGGCGCAACCAAATTCATCACTGTGCGGGTGGAAGGTGGTCGTAACACCCAAGAATGCTGCGACGTGGCCTATAGCGTGGCGCACTCACCGTTGATCAAAACCGCATTTTTTGCTTCCGACCCCAACTGGGGACGCATCGTGATGGCCGTGGGTAAAGCCGGCGTACCTGAACTCGAGCAGTCCTTGGTCAATGTCTGGCTCGATGATGTACAAATTTGCCGCGATGGTGGCGCAGCGCCAGACTATACCGAAGCGCAAGGCGCAGGCGTGATGCAGCAAGCGGAGATCACCATCCGCATCCACTTGGGGCGCGGCGATGCGGTGGATACCGTGTGGACGTGTGATTTCTCGTATGACTACGTCAAAATCAACGCGGATTACCGTTCCTAAGCGCTGAGATATGCCTACAAAACCGCCGAATTGGCGGTTTTGTGTGGTTACAACACAAATCTACCCGCCAAATCAGCTAAAATAAAAACATGCCACCGTTGGCTGTTGACCTCTAGAGTTTGCTTGCAATGACCAATGCCAATCTGATTGATAACCAAGCCAAAGCTGTGGTGCGTGAGCATCTCGACCGCCTCGGCATGACCCCTGAGATTCGCCTGACCGATGCAGAGCAAGCCGCACTGACCGAGCAAATTGCCGAAGAACTCAAAAAACGCGATGCGGTATTGGTGGCGCACTATTATTGTGACCCTGAAATTCAAGCCCTTGCCGAAGCGACTGGTGGCTGTGTGTCGGATTCGCTGGAAATGGCACGTTTTGGTCGTGATCACGCCGCAAGCACCCTGATGGTGGCAGGTGTGAAGTTTATGGGCGAAACCTCCAAGATTTTATCGCCCGAAAAAACCGTCTTAATGCCCACCTTGGAGGCGACTTGCTCACTGGATTTGGGCTGTCCGGTCGATGAATTTACCGCGTTTTGTGATCAGCACCCCGATCATACCGTGGTGGTGTATGCCAATACAGATCGGAAGA
>CALFYA010000323.1 GCA_937952925.1 uncultured Moraxellaceae bacterium | reverse complement strand
AGCGTGGAGATCAGAGGGGGGAGAGAGTGCCCGAGGCCGGACTTGAACCGGCACGGCCAAAGGCCGAGGGATTTTAAGTCCCTTGTGTCTACCGATTTCACCACTCGGGCATGACGACAAGTATTATACAGCGTGGTGTCGCTGTTATTGCAGGGACAAATTGTTGTAGTGCAATCTTGGAGGCCAGATCCGGAATCGAACCGGAATAGTCGGATTTGCAATCCGGTGCATGAGCCATTCTGCCATCCGGCCAAGGCCAACGATATTAGCAGGTTCAAATCAAAAAACAAGCCTATACCGCACTGCTTTGCAACTGTCTGTTGAAAAAAACAGCAGTTTGCTGGTCTGACGTTTGATTGAGCAGTCAGGCTTTTTTGCGGCAAAGCACCCTTTGGGTGCAAGCCTTGCGGTATGATGACGCCCAGAATTTTGGTTTGCTTTTTTGGGATTTTGCAATGAGTAGCATCCTTGATGGCCGTGCATTGGCGGCAACGATTGAAGAAGACTTAAAACAACGCGTACAAACGCTGAAAGACCACACCGGTCGCACGCCGATTTTGGCGACGATTTTGGTGGGAGATGATGGCGCATCGGCGACTTATGTGCGGATGAAAGGCAATGCCTGCCGCCGTGTGGGCATGGACTCGATCAAAGTCGAGCTGCCGCAAAGCACCACCACCGACGAGTTGCTCGCCGAGATCGCCAAACTCAATGCCAACCCCGATGTTCACGGTATTTTGCTGCAACACCCTGTCCCACATCAGATTGACGAGCGGGCGTGTTTTGATGCGATTGATCTGCGCAAAGACGTCGATGGGGTGACCTGTTTGGGCTTTGGTCGCATGAGCATGGGTGAACGTGCTTATGGCTCCGCCACGCCACAAGGCATCATGACCCTGTTGCAATCGTATGGCATTGAGCTGGCAGGCAAACATGCTGTGGTGGTCGGGCGCAGCGCCATTTTGGGTAAACCGATGGCCATGATGCTGCTGGCGGCCAATGCCACTGTGACCATTTGCCACTCACGCACCCAAAACTTGGCGGCGCTGGTCAAGCAAGCCGACATTATCGTCGGGGCAGTCGGCAAGGCTGAACTGATCCAACAAGACTGGATCAAAGCTGGTGCTGTGGTGGTCGATGCAGGTTTCCATCCACGCGAGGGCGGCGGTGTGGGCGACATCCAATTGCAAGGGATTGAACGGATTGCCAGCGCCTACACGCCTGTCCCTGGTGGCGTGGGGCCGATGACCATTACCACTTTGATTCGCCAAACTGTTGAAGCCGCTGAGCGCGCCTTAAGCGTATGAGCGCCCCACAACATCTGCTTGACGCCTTGCATCAGGTGATTCCTGATGCAGGTCTGACTCGCCAGACGCTACCGCAGACGCCGATTGATCTGTGGCTGATTCCGCCCGATTTGCCCACCCACAAACTCGACGATGAGGTAGTGCGCCGCATCTGGAACGACACGCCGTATTGGATTTTTTGCTGGGCATCAGGTCTGGCGATGGCGCAGTGGCTGCTGGCGGAGCCAGACGTGGTGCGCGGCAAAACCGTGCTGGATTTTGGTACCGGTTCTGGCGTGGTCGCGATTGCTGCCAAACTTGCTGGTGCGGCACGGGTGATTGCCTGTGATATTGATCCGATCAGTCTGGCGTCGACCCGTGAAAACGCATGGCTCAATGGTGTGACGCTGGAGTACCTTGACGATCTGTACAAAGCCGAGCCAGTCGATGTGTTGCTGGCTGCCGATGTGCTGTATGACCAGAGCAATCGATTCTTTTTGGATGAATTTTTAAAATTCGCGCCAACCGTGTGGGTGGCTGATTCGCGGGTGAAAAACTTTAGTCATCCGGCCTATGTCAAAGCCGAATCGCGCAGCGCCTCGACATGGCCTGATCTTGATGAAGCGCATGAGTTTCGCAATGTGAGCTTTTACCGCACGCAAGATCGTGCGGCAGGCGAGTGTCTGATTGATACTTTTTAAGTCGATGATCGCCACTTAGCGTGTGCGATCATCAAACACCGTGCGCAGTTGTGGTTCGTCGTCTTCATCGTCATCGGGCAGTTCATCGCGATCCAAACCAAACAATCCACGCAGGCTAATATTAGCTTTGAGCACAAATTGCTCCGGACGCAAAATGGCGTGATTGACCTGCACTTTGCGTAGGGTATTGATCACTTTTTCATTGTCACCCAGATATTTACCCAAATCCAAATACAATAAATCATGTTTGACGGTGATCACCTCAAGCTTTTCCAAAATAATCACCAGTGGATCACGGTGCAAAACATGCTTGCAGCTCCACAAGGCCAAATTGACCCCAAAGCGTTTCCACGGCTGATCAAAATGGATATCAATCACCTCGGTGTGGCCTTTTTGCTCAAACACCAAACGCTGGGTTTCTTGGTCAAACTGCAATTGAATCAATAAAAAATCTGCCGACAGACTCGCTTGAATGCCTTTGTATTGCACGGTGGCAAACAGGCGAAACCAACCATCAAAAATATTGGCGTGCAGATCATCGAGCGCAGAGACTTTATCAGTCACGTAGCGTTTCATGATGGAGTTGATATAGTGCTGCGACAACGGCAGCTCGCGCTCTTCTTCAATCAAATCCCCAGCGCGTTGGTAGACTTCACGGAAGCCTTGAGCAACTTTGCTTAGAATATTTCGCATGGGCGGTTCTCATCGTACATGCCAAAACGATGGCAATCGTTCTA
>CALFYA010000322.1 GCA_937952925.1 uncultured Moraxellaceae bacterium | reverse complement strand
GGACGTAGCAGGTTTTGAAACTCTTGAGGCGTCAATGCGGCAATCCGATCACGGAAGATCGAAAAGATTTTATTGGCACGACTTTCATTGAGCACTGGATCTGAGATCGGCACCATGGTGACCTCAATCGATTTGTCGATCAGGTCGTTTTTGAGCTGTGCGTATTCTTTGAGACCCAAGCTCATCTGCAAGGTGGTACGCACCAATGGCGTTTCCATAATCGTGTTGATGTGCCGTTTTAAGATCCGACGGGTACGCTGTTTGCGTGAGCCATACATCATCTCACTCATGATCCGCTTGAGGGTAATCAACTCACGGGTGGTGATATGGGCAAATACATCCGACACCTCTTCTTGGCGACGCATAAATGCACCATGCAAAGTATAGGTGGTGATCTTGGGCAAGGTCGGCACAATAAACGGGAACCCTTTCACCCGACGGCACAATTGAGGCCCTTTGATATACACCGGATTGACGGGGTTAAACACCATCCAAATGGCAATCCAGTTGGTCAAAAAGCCCCATAGCCCCGCCCAGAATACAATCGTCCAATGCCACGGCACCACCAGCCAGATGCCCATCTGCAAAATGCCAAACAAGAAACCGATCACAAAGCTGATATGCCAAATGAAGTTGATTTCTTTTTGCCCCACCAACAAAAACATCCGTACCATCAAGGCGCGGTCATTTTCCATTTGCTGGACAATCATTTCTTTCATGTCCACCAAATTTTCAACGTTGTAGGTCAACTCCGTGACCAACTCACGCAATACGCTGGGCATTTGCTTGTGCGCTTGGGCATAAATTCGGCGTTTGATCGAGTACGGCAAGTTTTCCCACAAGATCGCATTGCGCTCTAGCATGACCTCATCGATCAAATGCTCAAGCTCATCGCCGACTTGCTCACCAATCATTTCTGCCATTTCGGCAGGATCCATCGCTTGGAAAAACTCTTGCAAGGAGCCTAGCTTCGACAAGGTTTGGTCAACAATAATCCCTGAAATTTTGCCAGCTTTGCGTGGAACGATCCCCTGCCAACCTATCGGCAATGGCCCGAGTTTCACTCCCCAAAAGGTGAGCGGATAAAACACCATTTTGAGTGCCATCCACACATGCACCCACGTTACAAATGCTGCAACAGGTGCAATGGTGATAAATCCCCAAAAATCAGGACGACTTACCAAATCCTGCCAAAACTGCTCAATCATGCAAAGCCCTTCAATGACGCACAGACAACCTGTGACCTGACGGTAAATAATGACGTCCTGTCAGGTGTAGTCCTAGGGTCTGTTGACGTTTCAGCCGTGGCGGCGACATAGACGATTTTTTAGGCGATACAAGGCGCATCTTGTGTAGCTTAGTCATTCTAAGCGAATAAGATGCAACGCAGTAGCGGCAAAAAATCGTCATGTCCCTTCGGGTTGCTGGCAAAATCGCACCAGCCATCGTTGTCACATTTGCCAAGGGAATGACCCTTGGCTGCATGTTCCGCCTTGTCTGGCACGATTTTGCCAAGCAACGCCGCTCACGCGTGAAACGTCAACAGACCCTAGAATGCCCCAATCCCAAATGTGATGCTAAACACCATCATTGGTTTACTAAACTTTTGCTCTCCGTTTTTGCCTGTGGTTTGCTCACCGGCACCAATCGCGATACTCGCCGATCCCATCCGCTGTGCATTCATCCACACATACGACAGCTCAGCCGCACCGCCCAAACGGTTGTAGCGTTCGAAGTCCAAACTATCATTTTCAATGTGTCCGACAAAGCCGCCCAAATAGTAGCCATTTTTGTCGACACCCGTCATGGCATACGGATAACGCCAGCCGACTTGGCCTGCCACGCCTTGACCATCATAAAACTGCCCCACTTTGGCATACACATTGCCATAGGGTGTAGGTGCTTCGACGTTGGCATTGACGAAAGCATTACTAATCCCAACGCCCACGTATACCGTGCTTAACCCTTTGATATCAGGCCGTGTTTCTTCCCAACCCAGCCAATCAATCACATCTGCTTGCGCAGTACTGGTGACAGCCAAACAAGCCAGCAAGACCCCCACATGGACGGGATGCTTCATGGTGTTACTCCACAAATTTGTCGTTTTGAGCACTGACGCCATCATTGGCATCTGCTTGCGCAGACTGTACCAGAAAATGTCAGACAATAAACGCTCTAACATTTCCGGTAAAGTGAGAATTAATTCACAGGGGTGACTGGTGCGGCTGTTTTGTCTGTCCAACCATAGCCACCGATCAACATACCGAGCAGTGCCATCACAAATCCAGCCAACTGTGGCGGGCAGACACCAGCCACATCGGCCAGACCAAACACCGACCAACCGGTTTCCCCATTCAGCCCTGCGTAGCTGTACTCCAGAAACTCCCACACGATCCATGAGCTAATGCCCAAGATCATCGAGAGACGCGCCCCCATCACGTTGGCACGCTTCCAATACAGCCCAAATGCCAATGGCACAAATGCCCCGCACAACACAATTTTATATGCGTTTTCGACCATCTCAAAAATCGTGGCCTCGACACTCATTTGATAGTACGCAAACATTGTGACAAACAAACCAAACACCAGCACCACCCGACGCACCATTTGCAGCAGGTGAGCATCATCGCGGGGCTTGAGGATTGGTCGGAGGATGTTTTCGCCAAATAAGGTCGAGGGTGCAAGCAATGTCCCCGATGCGGTACTCATAATGGCGGAGAGCAACGCACCAAAAAACAAGATTTGGGCAAAAATGGGGGTATGTTGCAAAATGAGCGTGGGCAGCACCATTTGCGAATCACCGCCCTCACCCAACTCACGATTGACCATCGCAGGATCAATAATAAAAGCGCTATAGGCCAGATAAATCGGCAAAAACGCAAAAATCAAATACAACACGCCGCCCAAAATCGCGCTGTTGCGTGCGGTCTGGGCGTTTTTGGCCGACATCACCCGCTGAAACACGTCTTGCTGGGGAATCGAGCCTAACCCCAAGGTGATCAGCGCACCAATAAAGCCCAAAATCCCCGCCAAGTTGGCTTCTGGGAGCACGTCCATTTTGCCCGCTTCGGTGGCATGGCTCAT
>CALFYA010000321.1 GCA_937952925.1 uncultured Moraxellaceae bacterium | reverse complement strand
ATCTATAACGATGAATCGTTGCGCCAATCGCAATATCTGCAAGGCTTAATGATGCGCCCGTCACAAACGGATGCACTGACAACTGCTGATCAAGCAATCGGTAATAATACGCTGCATCTGCTTGATATTGCGCAATCAACGGGGCGTCACGTTTGGCCTCGTCCGTCCGATAATAATGCCAAAACAACTGCACAAAACTCGGCTGTAAACTGGTCGCCGACCAATCCAACCAACGATCCACCACACTGCGCTGTGCAAGATTCTCAGACCACCATGTGCCTTGACCATAGCGTGCCGCCAAATAACGCAAAATGGCATGTGACTCCCAGATCACCAGATCATCATCGACCAGTACGGGGACACGACCATTGGGATTGAGCGCCAAAAAGTCTGGCGTATCCAACCCACCAAATTTGCCCCCAACTTGATGATGTTGATAACTCAGCCCAAGCTCGGCAAGCAGCCATAAAATCTTTTGTACATTCAGCGCACTACTGCGCCCCCACAGGGTAAGCTGACTCATGGTTTGCATCTCAAATTGATCAAGACTTTGAACATAACTGATTATTGAAAAATCTCATTACTTTGTTTTTGAAATGGTTTTTAGATTTTATGCAAAGCCACATCCTTGTAGCACACACCACGTTAAATCCTTAAATCACTGCAAACCCACTCCCCACAAATCCCTGCTGCCGCCACGCCTCATACACCATCACTGCGACACTATTGGACAGATTCAGGCTGCGCGATTCGGGCTGCATCGGTAAGCGCAGCCAATCGGTTTGTGGGAACAGCTCACGCACCACTTGTGGCAATCCTTGAGTTTCCGCACCAAACAAAAACGCCACCGGACGATTGAGAGATTGGGCAAAGGGGGAGCTGGTGCCTTTGGTGGTCAATGGAAAAATCGCCTCCACACCCGCAGCACGTACCACAGCCAAACATGCATTAAGATCAGGCCAGATTTTGAGGCTTGCCCATTCGTGATAGTCTAGCCCTGCCCGTTTGAGCAGTTTGTCTTCAAGGCTAAAGCCGAGCGGCTCAATCAGATGCAACTGCGCTCCTGTATTGGCGCACAGCCGGATGATATTTCCGGTATTTCCCGGAATTTCTGGTTGATACAAAATGACGTGAATCACAACAATACCGCTCTTTGGACGCAGACCCGCGTAGTGTAGCGAGTCTGCACAAAAACGATAGTGTTACGGTTGCTCGCTCGAAGATCTGGTCGAGCTAGACTGTGGCGCACTCGCGGCAAACAACTGGTTGACCGTCTTCCAATTCACCACACTCCACCATGCTGCTGCATAGTCGGCGCGTTTGTTTTGATAGCTCAGATAATAGGCATGCTCCCACACATCAAGCGCCAAGATTGGCTGACCTTTAAGCTCAGCAATATCCATCAATGGATTGTCTTGATTGGCGGTCGAACCAATCGCCAATTTGCCTTGTGGGTTGACGATCAGCCATGCCCAACCTGAACCAAAACGGCTGGTGGCTGCGGCATTAAACTGCTTTTTAAACTCATCCATGCTGCCAAAGTCCGCTTTGATCCGCTCCAGCAGTGCCGCACTTGGCTCGCCGGTCTGACCGGTTGGTGCCATCAGACTCCAAAACAATTGATGGTTGTAATGTCCGCCAGCGTTGTTGCGTACCGCAGGATTGTACTTGGAGATTTGTGCGAGCACCTGCTCCACACTCATTTTGTCGAGTTCGGGATAGGTTTTGATTTGGGCGTTGAGATTATCCACATACGCCTTGTGATGTTTACCATGGTGAATCGTCATGGTTTGAGCATCAATGGCAGGCTGGAGTGCGGTTGCGGGATAAGGTAACGGTTGGAGTTCAAACGCAGCCAAAACAGGTTGGCTGATGGCAATACTCAGTAAACTGGTCATCAATACACGCATCATCAGAATCATCCTCATCTCTTGATTGATCGAAGCTGATTAAACGTGAGCGAATGAGGCTTGTGTAGGAGCGCTCTGTAAAAAAACAGCCACACGAGGTAGCTGTTTAGGGTCTGTCTAGGCTTGGCTTATAGACGAACGATGCTCACGACTTTTTCAACCAACTCATCGAGGCTATCGGCGCTCAAAGCAAAGTCAGCTTGTGCTGCATCAGCAACCAATAGCGTAATGCCTGTTGCCCGCACCAAAGCAATCTGCTCAGCGTTTGCATCGGCTTTGGCAAGTGCCACAATCCCCTGTTGCAATAATGCCCGCTCTAATGCATCTGCTTGAGCAAGCAAGCTGGCATCAATCGCAACCACAGCAGGCTTTTGCCCCAAACGTGCCGCACGCTCTTCTGCCGTAACCGGCGCGTGGGTGTTGGTGAGCAATACCGACTCTTCGACCATGCCCGCACCCACGGTGACGTTGGACAAGCGGTCGATGACAATAAATGCACCGGTCAGGCGACTGTCTTGGTAGCGATCAAATGCAACCGGACGATCGAGCTGTACCACCACATCGGCAATGCTGTTGAGTTCGAGCTGTGCGGCAGGGACGTGTTCAAGGGTATTCACATCAACACGGTGGTTGATCTGAGCGACTTTACCCGGTACCAACTGTGTCCCGACTTTGAAGTCGTACAACTTGCCCACCACCAGCGGCTGATCGTTCATCCACACGATGCTTGCGCGCAAGGTCGCCGACAAGATGGGTTCATGACCGGCATGTACCAGCATGTTGCCACGGCTAATGTCGATTTCGTCGGTCAGGGTCAGGGTGATGGCTTGACCGGCAAACGCGCTGTCAAGATTGCCATCATAAGTGACGATGGATTCGACCGTGCTGGACTTGCCCGAAGGCAATGCAACGATCTGATCACCCACCGACACTTGACCTGCGGCAATCGTACCAGCAAACCCACGGAAATCGAGGTTGGGGCGGTTGACGTATTGCACGGGCAAACGGAAATGATCTTGCTGCACATCGCGGTCGATTTCGACACTTTCCAAGATCTGCATCAAGGTGCCGCCGGTGTACCATGGGGTTTGCTCAGACGCATTGACCACGTTGTCGCCATTGAGGGCTGACATGGGGACAAAACGGATATCCGCCGGCTTACGGTCACCGAGTTGCTCTACAAAACCCAAATAGTCTTGCTTGATCGACTCAAAACGATCTTGGGCAAAGCCCATCAGATCCATCTTGTTGACCGCCACCACCACATGCTTGATGCCCAAAAGCGCCGCAATATAGCTATGGCGACGGGTTTGGGTTTGCACGCCATACCGCGCATCAATCAAGA
>CALFYA010000320.1 GCA_937952925.1 uncultured Moraxellaceae bacterium | reverse complement strand
AGCGCCAATACAACCAAGTCAACAATCCGGTGGTGCATGATTCGGTCGGGATTGATGCTGGTATCCCAGAAATATCTTGGCTGGCATTTTTGCCTGCAGGAACGTTTTTCACCCCCGGTCGGCAAGTGCTGTGGGGCACAACCGACAACAAGGAGGGTAAACAAAAGGATCGTGATAAACCAGCCGCTCCACCAGTCAATCAACGTGATAGTGATCAACTGGCTTATCTCAAGTTGGTGTGGGATCAAACGTTACAGTTCCAAAACAAGGATTCTGGTCAGAAGTTTGAGCAAGCCCAGAAATTTGAGCAGGAATACATTGCTGCCAATCTCATACAGTGTCGTGGTGTTTCTATTCCTGTTCGGTGTGATCCGCTTGAGGCTTATTACAAACTCAAAACAGCAGGACTACTCGATAATGGCGAGGCTGGAGATGCAGATAATCAAGTGATTATGTATGACCCCAAAAACCCTCAACAAAAAATCCAGATTGAGTCTTATCTAAACTGGATTAACAACACCTATCAACTGACTACCAATAAGCTGAGTACGAGTATAAAGCCATGAAAAAATTAGCAGCAATTGCTTCACTATTGATGTTGTCTAGTTGTACATCCACTGCTCCAGTGATCGGCTCCAAGATTTATTTTGTGTTGCAAATCCGTCAGCCTGATGTGCCAAATTTAAGATGGGTGGTTGCGAAAAACATTCCTCTAGCAGATAAGTCATGTAATGGTTATCACAAATATTTTATTGTTGGATCTCATTGCTATATGGTTCCTGAGGACAATATTCCCAATATAATCGAAATTGATTACCTTCATTGGTTGACAACCAAAGAGAATGAAAATCGTGGATTTAGCGTTGGATCAAGTGCGAACATAGAACTATCAAATGCTAGACGTCGTGCCGCTCACGCTCGTCGCGACGCAGCAATCGATCAACTTCCCCCATCTGCATGGCGCAAAATCACCATCAAGCCCAAAGAATTAGTTGCCAAGTACCAACACCGAATGCCAAACGGTAGTCCAGAAAGCTATCTCATTCCTCAGTCAAGAGCGCGTGAAGTCTGGGTTACGGTAGAAATCATGCCCGATGATACGGTCAAAATCAGCGAACGTTATAAGTGGCGATATGGTGCGTCTAGTATTTATAACTGGCGATAATCAACACTCCGACATTGGCAGTGGCTACACCGAAGGTGATCTGCCCCATGTATCGTTGATGTGGATGATTGATCAGG
>CALFYA010000319.1 GCA_937952925.1 uncultured Moraxellaceae bacterium | reverse complement strand
GTTAGCCCCCCCATTGTCCCGCGTGGCGTTGAAGATTTGCTCGCCCAGCGCGACCCTCGTCATATTCAGATCTTTGGGGGCAGCGGGTGCTTTGAGTTGGTTGGTGTATGCATTCAGCGCAAGCAGCTTGGTCTGATCGACACGACGACCAGTCGGCCCTGTTGGTGAGCCTGCGGCAATGCCGGTTTGACTGGCTTTGACCAATGGCACGGCATCTTTGAGGGCTTGATTCGTACCAATCACGCCGGTATCACGCAGCACTTTTTCATAGCGCGTGGCAATTTCATCACCGACTGGCCCTGCCAGCACATTCAAGAATGCTTTGCCTTCGGTGGTCAGCAAGCTGGTCGGATCAAGCGCAACGGTGTAGACCAAGTTGTTGAAATCTTCTAGTTTTTCAAACGCACCACTGCTGCCCCATGGTGCAGCCAAGTCTGTCCGATAAAACGGTGGGATATAGGTCGCGTTACCAATGCCATCGGGAGTGGGGTCAAACGAGGTCATCGGGTAATGCCGTAGCCCTGCAGCTGTGGTACCGGTCAGGTAGGTACGCGCATCGGCGGTTTGTTTTTCAATGCTGTCGCTACTGTTGATGCCTGTAAAGCTGCCACGACCCAAGCTTGCTTTGCCGAGTGCATCATAGGACAGCTGTAAAAATGGCAGGTAAGCTAATGGGTTGTCGGCAGCAGCAAAAATTTTGCCCACATCCAAACCTTCCGCCACCACGCCATCGACTTGCTTGCCGACGGAGCCTTTAAGGCCAGCAAAGCCTGCTGGCACGACGGAGTTGTCGGTAGCCGCATGACACAGCGCACAGCTCACGCCCACTTTGTCACCGCGTGCCAAGTTGAGGCTATCGGATGCATTGAAGTTGGCCGCACTGCCGAGTGGTTTACGGTTGCCTTGCGCATCAAACGGGACGACCCCGATCACCGCGCCTTCATTGATCAATGCCAAGGTCACTGCTGGATTGGCAAGTACCGTTTCGGTTGCCGGAGTTCCTGCTTTGATTTTCGCGAGTGCATCAAGCAAGGCAGCAGCAGTCGCGGGCGACAACGCCTCCGCATTGACGTTCAGACCCAAGCTCAATGCATCTAGTGGAGTCACACCAGCTTTGGCAATCCCTTGTGGCAGACGCATGGCATCTGTCCAAAATTTTTGGTTTTCAAAGGTTTCAAAACGAAAAACCTCTTGCCCCACCTTGACCGGATCAGGTTTGACCGCTGTTGTTTCGTCGTCTTTGTCGTCGGAAAAACATCCGGTCAGTAATGCACCCGATAGCAACGCGACGGATAAAGTCTGTATGCGTTTTCGCGCAAAAATAAATTGGCTCATGTGGCTACTCCTGTCGATAAGCCCACACCGTTGGCTGATTGTCCTTTTGTGGTGATGCGCATACCACTGCGCCTCAGTGCATATACGAGTGTCGGTGTGGGTTTGGATTCAGGAAAAATTGAATCTTGTGCGATTTTTCGTATCTGGGGTGTAAGTGACGAGCTGCTCTGAATTCTTCAACCATTTAAAATTTTTATTTTTAAAATTTAAACAATAATTTAAATACAAATATTGGCA
>CALFYA010000318.1 GCA_937952925.1 uncultured Moraxellaceae bacterium | reverse complement strand
AACACGCCACCAACTGCTCCCGAATGTGTTCGGGCAACACATCCGACTTTTGGCTAGCAAAATCAAAATACACCTGCACCGCTTTGCCACGCGCCACACACTGCCCGTCTTGCCATGCCTCTTGCGCCACCACAAACGACGAGCGGCCAATCCGCTCAATGCCGGTGCGCAGTTCCACTGGCTTGCCATAGTGAGTTTGCGCCACAAAGTCGATTTCGACCCGCGCCAAGATCAAGCTCATCTGGCCAATATCCAGATTGGGGCTAAAGATCCGAAAAATCGGCTCGCGGGCGGTCTCAAACCAGCCCGAAATGACGGTGTTGTTGATATGACCGAAGGCATCGGTCTCGTAGAAGCGAGGGTTGACGGTCATGCTAAACATAAACGACTCTGTATTGGCATCAAGATTGACGTGCATCAGGCAGCACACAGCTGGGTTTGATCCCTTCTCTGTTTGCACGGGTGACAAATTTTTGATCAAAACTATAAAACACATCACAGTGTGCTGCTAACGCTGCATGTAGCGCATCCGCCAAATCCATCCCTGTCGTCGCCCATACAATCGCTTGCTGCCATGCCTCCGCAAACTGCAAGGTGATATGCTCCATCGCCAGCAACGTGTTAAATGCAAATAAAATATCAGCCTTGCCGATCTTTTGTGAACTGAGCACCCAAGCCAACTCCAGACCCACCGTGACTGAGATAAAGCACTGATGTTGCTCAATCAATTGTGTAGCGCGTTCGGCTTGATCTTCGTCATCTGCCAGCAAATACCGCGCTAAAATATTGGTATCCAATGCAATCATGTTTTGCTCTGCTGATCATGCTCGGCGATTGCAGTCAAAAACGCAGCATCTTCTCCTGATGGCATTGACACACGCGGCACGTTGGCGAGCAATCCTTTGGCTTGACGTGCGCTGATTTTTTGGGTTGCTTGCACGGGTTGCAGGAGTAATCCGCCTTGCTCAGTCACTTGTACCTCAATGGTCTGACCTAGTTTTAGACCTACTTGTCGTACTAGACTAATGGGCAGGCGCACGGCAAGGCTATTGCCCCATTTGGTGATCTGTAGTGACATGCGATAGCCTCCTGATGTGCAATCAGGACAATGTATCACCTTATGTATCACTTTTAAAGGTATGAGCCTACCGCGCTCGTTTGAAGTGGGCAAATCATGACAAATGCCTTGTGTGATTTGGTGTTCAATCAGACTGATGACGTTGATGAGTTAGGCATGATCTCTTGTAAATGACTGTCTGCATAGATGTTTTGTGTTTGCCGATTGGAGAAGACTGTTGCCATGATATACAATAGTGCGACGAAGAATGTGCCCAACACTTTGTATTGAGCGAGTCTATTAGGTAGATCTGGATATATATTGATGATCAATGGAATCATAAATAAAAATAGGAACAGTAAAGCTGTGACGACAAACTTCTTTTGATCCATTTTTGACATTGACGATATTTCTTTAAATCGTTTGCCACAGTGTAGACAGCCATAAAATTTAAGATCATCAACTTCTGGGATTGGTTCGATTGTATGTCCTTGCGCACCCCAACAGGTTTTGTA
>CALFYA010000317.1 GCA_937952925.1 uncultured Moraxellaceae bacterium | reverse complement strand
GGTCAAATTTAAAACCAGTTCATCATGAATAAACAACTGATTGTGAAAGATAATCGCTTGATTGAGGCATCTTATCGTCTAGATCTAGCCGAGCAACGCCTGATTTTGCTCGCCATGACGCGTGCGCGAGAGTCTGGCGTCGAGATTACCCCTGAGCAATGGCTGGAAGTCGAAGGCAAAGATTTTGCTCGTGTGTTTGCGGTGACGCACTCGCAAGCCTATCGCATCCTAAAATCCACCGCAGAATCCTTGTTTAAGCGACAAGTCTCCCTACACGCGCTGGACGAAAAAACCCAGAAAGAAAGTGTACTGATCACGCGCTGGGTATCTGCGTGTACATATATTGATCATGCGGGCATGATTCGCTTGCAGTTTACGCCAGTGATTATTCGATACCTGTCAAATTTGGAAAAATGCTTTACCAGCTATCAACTGAAAAACGTGGCTCAAATGAGTAGTACCTATTCGATTCGACTGTATGAGTTGATGACTCAGTATAAATCCTTGGGTCAACGTCATTTGGCTCTAGCAGAAATCAAAATGCTACTTGGAGCAACTGAAAAATCCTACGATAAAATCAGTAATTTCAAAAACAAAGTGCTTGATGTGGCGGTCGAACAGATCAATCAATTTACAGACTTACAGGTGACCTATACCCCAAAAAAGATGGGAAGAGAAATTGTTGGATATGATTTTGTGATTGATCGAAAGGATCAGCAACCCAATCCGACGATCCAAAATCTACCTACTGAGCGAGAACCCTTGAAACGATCACCTGAAATATCCTATGGCTTATCAACTGCTGAGCGTGCATTGTTGCGAGACAAACAACGCACCCATCCTGAACTGCAGTTGAGCGAGGAGTCGGTGATTGGACTAGCTCGACAATACAACATGGATGTTTATCTGTTTTTAGCATCACTGAAGTAAACAGCGAGAGCCGACCAGAGCAGCCAATCTGGGAATCTGAGCAGCAATCATTGATAATGAAAATGATTATCATGTATAATCAGATCATGTTTTGTTGAGCAGCTGCGCACACATGACGTCTCTTGCCCCAATCTCCGCTGCAACACGCTCAAGCCGCCCCAAAATGGCTGGTATTGTTGTGGGAGTGCTTGCATTGCATCTGGGCATGGGTTGGGTGTTGATGCAAATCAAACCGATTGTGCTGCCACCGCCCAAACCCAAACCGATTCAAGTGAAAATGGTGCAACTCGCACCGCCACCCCCACCAACCCCTCCGGCTCAGCCCAAAATACCAGAGCCAGCCAAACCGATTGAACCGCCCAAACCTGTACAAATCGTCGAGCCACCTCGACCACAGCCGGTTCAGCCTAAACCGGTGCCGGTGATTGCGGCCAAACCCATGCCAAGCGTTGCGCCTACGCCAGTCACCCCTGTTGCGGTGGCTGCGCCTGCCCCGATTGATGTGGATCCGCCACCAGCAGTCACGGTCACGCCACCTGCCCCCACGCCTAGCCCAGCACCTATCGAAAAAGCGCCCAGCGCGCCCAAGATGGTGGCGGTGACAGGAGTGTCTTATAAGCGTGCGCCAGATACTGAATATCCCGAAAGCGCCCGTGACCGTCGTGAGCAAGGAGTGGCATTGATCAAAACTTTAATTGGGGTGGCTGGCAAGGTAGAGTCTGCCACCGTGGAAAAAAGCTCCGGCTCTCGCCAACTCGATCAAGCCGCGATTCGTGCTGTCAAACGTGCCAGCTTTTATCCCTATCAAGAAAATGGGGTGGCTGCTGCGGTGTATGTCCTGATTCCGATTGAATTTACCTTAGAGGAATAATCCCATGGATTACTCATTGTACTGGCAACATACCGACCTACTCAG
>CALFYA010000316.1 GCA_937952925.1 uncultured Moraxellaceae bacterium | reverse complement strand
GCACAAGCTGCGCCTTGTATCTAAAAAATTTTACGCCGTATACGGCTCATGTCGCGACCACGACTGAAACGTCAACAGACCCTAATTGCCAGTCGATTTGGGTTGGCGGCGTTTAAACCCTGCCAACTCCTCGCCTTCATTCCACGGGCGTAGCCCCATACCAATGCCATACAAGGTGCGCTGCTCGCGTGGCAACTGGGTATCAAGCGCCGACAACTCATAAAACTCAGCGGCGAGTCGGTCAATTTTGCGCTGTAAAATCGCCGCCGATGCGGGCGACAACTCCCCGACCTCAAACCGAAATTCACCGCCGTGCTGATCAAAACGCACCGCCAAAAAGCTATTGGCGAGCGCCGTCCCCAGCTTTTGACGGATTGGGCCATCGGGTCGATGGCGCAAATGCCGCACCACCCGCAGGCGCACCCGATTATTGGGTAATAGCTCGACCAGCCCAGCCCGATCCAAGCGGATAATCATGCGCAAACACTCCGGCTCACTGAGCTCATAGCGCGCCACAATGTCGGAGAGTTGCCAGTTGTTCATCAGCATATAAAACACCCCCAGCAAACGCCGATCACTCGCCAGCACTTCCTCTTGGGCAACGGTCATGTGGGTCAGCATGTCGGATTCGCCACGTGCCATCCGCGCCAACTCAAAAATATCCAATTCCAACCAACGACAAATCTCATCGAGCCGTTGCAAGCTAAAGGTCTGCTCGGCAAATAAGCGTTTGATGCTCGCTTCACTCAAATTCAAGGCGTGTGCCAGATCGGCATAAGTTTTGCCGCGTGATTTGAGGATTTTTTTGAGGGTATGAATCATCTGATCGGTATTGGACATCACTGGTGTTCCTTGTGGTTTTTTCTACGCCTGATCGTATCGAAAGATAATACCCAAGCTCAACACAGTTGATCGGCACGCGCCGCTTTTGCAAGATCAACTGCAAAGCAACCACGAGCCATCATCATGGACATCTTATTGATTATTTGTTTATTTTTAGCAACAGTCTTGCTGGCTGATTTGATCTCCGGCCTTGTGCATTGGTTTGAAGACGCCTATGCCAAGCCCAATATGCCGCTACTTGATCGGATTGCGCGTGAAAACAAACTGCACCACGATCAACCGCGTGCGTTTTTGCAAAAAAACTGGTGGCAAAGCTCGTATGACCTGCTCGCGCTTGGCCTGCTGATTGTGGGAGTGGCATGGTGGCAGGACGTGTTGACTGTTTGGGTGTGGCTGTTTGTGGCGATTGTGGTCAATGCCAATCAAATCCATAAATGGACGCATCAAAACCGACAAGAAAAACCCAGCATCGTCCACTATTTGCAAAAATGCCGTGTGCTGCAAACCCCACGCGAACACGCCAAACATCATAGTGGCAATAAAGACACCCATTATTGTGTGATCACCAACGCGCTCAATCCACTGCTTGAGCTGCTGCACTTTTGGCAAGGGCTAGAATGGCTGGTGTATCAGGTGACAGGGATCAAACGGATTGGCGCTTGATCTCCACATATGAAAGCTCTTGCTCTTTGCAGGGACGCTGAGCGCAATTGTTTGAGCCATGGATGGCGAGTTTTGCGCGAAAAGGGCTTTTGCTTACTTTTGGCCTGTCAAAAGTAAGGTGAAAAGGCAGAAACTAAAACACCGCAGTCCAACAAACTGCGGTGTTTTTTTCTTAACTGACTAGCATTAATATACAAATAACTTACATAAGGAACTTGGGGTGAGGTGTTCGGTTACTCCGCTGCTACTTTCCCCGACTGACTCAAGCTTTGGGTCAGTTCCGCCAACTTCACAAACTCTTGCCGATAGCCACCCCGATCTACGCCCACCCCTTGTTTGGCAAGGGCTGCCGACTGCGCATAGCTCCATGTCCCGCTGTACTTACTGTCTTTGAGCAATTGCCCAAAACCAGCTACTGCTGCGGCAAACTGCAAATCGGTAGAGGGCTGCTTGCTGATGCTTGCAGGGATAATCGTGCCAAACTCGGTACTTGTTTGCCCTTGTGGTGCTTTGTAGCGCACCCGTAACACCCCAAATTCATTGGTTTTGCCAGCGACTGGCTTACCTTCACCATAACGACGATCCGCAAGCAACCCCGCTTCACCGACAGGGGTCAGCTCATACAGCGCCACCACGCTTTTGCCTGCGCCCACTTCGGCGGCGTCGATTTTGTCATTTTTAAAATCTTGCTCGTTGAGCACTCGATTTTCATAGCCAATCAAACGCCATTCTTTGATGGTGGCGGGGTTAAATTCGAGTTGCAACTTCACGTCTTTGGCCACCGTGTTGAAGGTCGCCGATAGCTCATCACCCAGCACTTTTTTGGCTTCATCGAGTGAGTCGATATAGCTGTAGTTGCCATTGCCCACGTCGGCGATTTGTTCCATCATCGCTTCGTTGTAGTTGCCTTGCCCAAAGCCCAAGGTACTCAAGGAAATGCCGCCTTCGCGTGCTTTGGCAACCATTGCCTTGATGTCGTCGGGATTGGATACGCCCACATTAAAATCACCATCGGTCATCAGCAAAATCCGATTGATGCCGCCTTTGATCAGGTGCTGTTCGGCTTGTTGATACGCCAATTTGAGCGCGGCTTCGCCATTGGTCGAGCCACCTGCGGTGAGTCGGTCAATCGCCGCCAAAATCGTGGCTTTGTCGCTGCCCTTGGTCGAGGGCAATTCGACCGCTGTGCGTCCGGCATACACCACCATCGACACCCGATCTTGCGGGCGCAGCTGTTGGGTCAGTAGGCGCAAGCTCGCTTGCGCCAGTGGCAGTTTTTCAGGGTCATTCATCGACCCCGATACATCGACCAAAAACACCAAATTGGCAGGTGGCTGACTCGCTGCGCTGACCTCGGTGGCTTTGACCGCCACTTTGAGCAACAGGTTTTTGGGCTGCCACGGCGCACGCCCCACTTCAGTACTCACGGCAAACGGATGCTGACCACTTGGTGGATCATTTTGATAGGGGAAATAATTGAGCAGCTCTTCAATGCGCACCGCGTCGGCTGGTGGCATTTGCCCCTGACGAATCATACGGCGGATATTGGCATATGCGCCGGTATCCACATCAAGGCTGAAGGTCGATACTGACTCTGCTTGGGTGCTTTTGACTTCATTTTCGGCTTTGCCGGCATATTGCTCTTGGCTTTGCACGGGCATGGGTGTGGGCATCACGCCCATCGCAGCCATTTTGCTCATCATGGGCGGTGGTGGCATGCCCGCAGCCATCGGCATGGGGACAGGCGCAGGCGGCGCAATGCTCACGGGTTCAGCCAGCACATTGCGCTCTGCCGTATCTTGCATCGCTTGGGTCGATGACGGTTTGCTCAGATGGCTACAACCCTGTAGCAACAGCACACAAGCGACTGCCGCCGCCAAGGGGTGTTTGAGCCTTGTGTTAGAAATTTGATGAGGCATGATCCATTCTCGTCATGAGGATTTGAATGGATCAAACCTGATTTGGGTAATGGGCTGTGTAATTTTCTGTTTTATAAATCATTTGAAAAATCGGGTGAGCGCTTGGCGCTACAAGGGGGCTAACGGTGCAGCATCCTTTTTTTCTACCGAATGTTTACCAATTTCTGGTCGTCCCTTCATCCTTGCCGACGATCATGATGACGGCGGATGGTCACCTTTAGCCCCGTCGGTTTGTTGGCAATCCATGCGGCAAAACGGGCAATCTCGGGATGTCCGGCGAGTGCGTCGATGGTGTTGTAATGCTGCACCAACGCGCTATTGTCAAGCACCGCATGCACTTGGCTATGACAAGGCCGACACAACAGTGCAATACGGGTCTGCATCTCATCGCGTTCAAAATGACGTTTGGTGCGGGCTTTGTGGTGTTTGGACTGTGGAATCAAATGATGACGCGTCAGCGGCAATTGCACACGACCGCACAGCTCACAAGCCGCATCACTCGCTGCTTGATCTTGCTCTTGGTCATTTGCTGCAACATGCGGCATGTCAGGCGTATCAATCGGATGACGGGGTGTTTTCGTTTTCATGACAGATCACAACTTGTTTGTGACGGACAATCGTTCAACAATGGGTGGATAGCAACAATTTGACGATAGATCATGCACACCACCAGCCCTTATCTGCCGCCCACCGATACCGATGGCCTCAATGAGCAAGGCGAGCCTTGCGAAACTGGCAATGTCAATTTGCCCAAAACCGTCAATGATGACAACCCGAATCGTTGCCATCATCCCACCCAGATCAGCACACCGCAGCCACTACCCGAACATGAGCGTGGCAACTGCAACCGCAAACCACAGCCATCCTCGCAGTGGCGCTAAGTCTTACTGCGCTTGAATAAACTGACGGATCAAGCTGGCGACTTCTTGCGGGCGGCTTAAAATCCCCCAGTGACCGGCATTCAGGCGATGCATGGTCAAATCCGGCACCCAACGCGCCAAATCATCCATCAAGGCTTTGCCGACAAAGGCATCCCGCTCTAGCACAATCGCCTGGACTGGACAGTGGGCAAAGCGCTGCTGCGGATGCCACAAGCGATCAATAAAATTGGCACGGTATAGATTGACCCCGCGCACACCATCCGCCGTTTGGCTGGGGTTTTGCGGCAAATCTTTGGTCTGCTCCAACACCTCGACCGCCTTATGCCAGTATTTGCCCCACAGCAACTGCCACACCAGTGGCGCTGCCCACGGCAGGTGGAAAAACGCGATATACCACGATTTTGCCAACTGACCAAAGAAGGTACGCTTGTTGTCTTTGGCACGATCACGCAGCCAAATTGCGGCATGATCCAAAGAGGGCCCCGATAAGGTGGTAAAACTCAAAATCTGCCCTTGCAAGCGTGGCGTGGTGACCGACTCCCAGCTTTGGATCGATCCCCAGTCATGCCCGACCAAATGAAACGCACGCTCACCGATGGTTTGTTTGGCAACCGCTGCCAAATCTTGGGCGAGTTGCTCTAAGCGATAAGCACGGATGGCTTTGGGCGTATCAGATTTGCCCGCGCCACGCACATCATAGGTAATCACATAATAATCATGTGCCAAATCTTGGGCGATGGTGTCCCATACGGTGTGGCTATCGGGATAGCCATGCACCATGATGATTGGGGTCTTGTTGCTCTCGCCCCATGTCTGCACATGTAGGGTAAAACCATCCGTAGTTTTGACGGTTGATACAGCGGTTTGCATACTCGCACTCCACA
>CALFYA010000315.1 GCA_937952925.1 uncultured Moraxellaceae bacterium | reverse complement strand
GTTTTGACGGAAACGACCTTGCTTACCCTTGATCATATCGGCCAAGGATTTGAGCGGGCGCTTGTTGCTGCCAGTAATGGCGCGACCACGACGACCGTTGTCGAGCAAGGCATCTACCGCTTCTTGCAGCATGCGCTTTTCGTTGCGCACGATGATGTCGGGTGCAGCCAGATCAAGCAAACGCTTCAAACGGTTGTTCCGGTTGATCACCCGACGATACAAATCGTTGAGGTCGGAGGTGGCAAAACGGCCACCTTCAAGCGGTACCAGCGGACGCAAATCGGGTGGCAAGACTGGCAAGACCGTCATCACCATCCACTCAGGCTTGTTGTTGGAATCGCGGAACGCTTCCATCAATTTCAAGCGCTTGGAATACTTTTTCAGCTTGGTGTCTGAGGTGGTATTCGGGATTTCTTCGCGCAAGCGGGCAATTTCAGCATCCAAGTCGATGTCGCGCAGCAGCTCTTGAATCGCTTCTGCACCCATCTTGGCGGTGAATTCGTCACCGTGCTCTTCAAGCGCGGTGTAATACTCTTCATCACCGAGCAGCTGGTATTTTTCAAACGGGGTCATGCCCGGATCGGTCACGACGTAGCTTTCAAAATACAGTACGCGCTCAATGTCACGCAGGGTCATGTCGAGCAGCAAACCGATACGGCTCGGCAGTGATTTTAAGAACCAAATATGCGCAACAGGCGATGCGAGGTCGATATGACCCATACGCTCACGGCGGACTTTGGCGGTGGTGACTTCAACGCCACACTTTTCACAAATCACGCCTTTGTATTTCATGCGCTTGTATTTGCCACACAAGCACTCGTAATCTTTGATTGGACCAAAAATTTTGGCACAAAACAGACCGTCACGCTCCGGTTTGAAGGTACGGTAGTTGATGGTTTCGGGCTTTTTGACTTCGCCGTGTGACCATGACTTGATCATCTCCGGCGAGGCCAGACCAATGCGGATGCGGTCGAATTCAACGCGGCTAGGGCCGTCGGAATCCGTTTTTTTACGCATAATATCGAGCAGGTCTTTCAAGTCTTTTCTCCATAATCCGAGTGCAGAGCACTCGGGAAGGGTCAGAATGTGTTATGCCTGAGAGGGCGACGATTACTCGTCGCTCTTCAATTCAATGTTGATGCCCAAAGAGCGAATTTCTTTGGTCAACACGTTGAACGATTCAGGCATGCCCGGATCCATGTAGTGGTTGCCATCGACGATGTTCTTGTAGATGCGGGTACGACCATCGACATCGTCAGACTTGACCGTGAGCATTTCTTGCAAGGTGTAAGTCGCGCCATAGGCTTCGAGCGCCCAGACTTCCATCTCACCAAAACGCTGACCACCAAATTGTGCTTTACCACCGAGCGGTTGCTGAGTGACCAAGGAGTAAGAACCGGTTGAACGGGCGTGCATCTTGTCGTCAACCAAGTGGTTGAGCTTGAGCATGTACATGTAGCCCACGGTCACCGGACGGTCGAATTGCTCACCGGTACGGCCGTCATACAGCACTTGCTTACCGGTCTCAGACAAGTCAGCGAGTTTGAGCAACTGCTTGATCTGAGATTCTTCAGCACCGTCAAATACAGGCGTTGCAATCGGTACACCGCCACGCAGGTTTTTTGAGAGCTTCATGACTTCAGCGTCACTCAAGCTGTCAAGGGCTTCTTGCTCGCCACCGACTTGGTTGTAAATTTGATCCAAGAAGGTACGCAGCTCATTGGCTTGACGTTGCTCTTTCATCATGCGGTCGATTTTTTCACCCAAACCTTTGGCCGCAAGACCCAAGTGAGTTTCCAAAATCTGACCGACGTTCATCCGTGATGGAACGCCGAGCGGGTTCAATACGATATCAACCGGCACACCGTTTTTGTCGTAAGGCATGTCTTCAACCGGCATAATGACCGAGACGACCCCTTTGTTGCCGTGACGACCGGCCATCTTGTCACCCGGTTGGATGCGACGCTTGACCGCCAAGTAGACTTTGACCACTTTGAGCACGCCGTGGGTCAGTTCGTCACCGGTCGACAGCTTGCGTTTTTTCTCAGCAAACTTGGCATCGATGTCGATTTCTTTTTCTTTCAAGAAATCTTGAATCTGTGCCAAACGCTGTGCCACGCCTTCATCAACAGGTTGAACGTCGAGCAACTGCGATAGATCCATGTTCATCATGGTGGCTTCGTCGAGCTGCGCGCCACGTTTAGTGCCGCCACCGCCGTTGACTTTCTGACCATTGAGCAAACGAGTGACCCGCTCACGTGCTGCTTCTTCAAAAATGCGGAACTCTTCTTTCAAATCTTTACGATAAGCGTCGAGTTGGGCTTTTTCGATGGCTTTGGCGCGATCGTCTTTTTCTAGACCATCGCGGGTAAACACTTGCACGTCGATGACGGTACCTTTGGTGCCTGATGGCACGCGCAAGGACGAGTCTTTGACGTCAGCAGCTTTTTCACCAAAAATCGCACGCAGCAGTTTTTCTTCTGGGGT
>CALFYA010000314.1 GCA_937952925.1 uncultured Moraxellaceae bacterium | reverse complement strand
GTAGCAAATCCAGGCCGGGCTGGACGCGCACGGCTTTCAGATAGGGGCGCTGAAACTGCCGGCAAAAATCCGGGCTTTCTTCGCCGTGAAACTGCAAGACGTCAATCGGCACGGCGGCCAGCACGCGGTGCACCTCGTCCGGCTCGGGATCGACAAACAGCGCCACCACCGTCACCAGCGGCGGCAGGGCGGCGACAATGGCGCGCGCTTGTTCCAGGCTGACATGGCGCGGGCTTTTGGGGTAAAAAACCAGGCCAATGGCGTCAGCGCCCAGCTGGGCGGCGGCCTGGCCGTCTTCGGGGCGGGTGATGCCGCAGATTTTGATGCGAACGGGCATGGTGAATGGGCTCAGCAAAAATAACAGGGTGAAAACCGCTCAAACATCCGCCTGTCGGCGCGGGCCATACAGCGGCGGCGGCGAGGGCAGGCCGAATTCTTCCGGGTAGCGCACGCCGGTCAGGTACAGGCCGTCGGGCATGAAGGTGGGCGGCGCGCTGGCGCGGCTGCGCGCCGCCAGCAGCTCGGCCATCCACTCGGCCGGCTTGCCGCCCTTGCCCACCATCAGCAAGGCGCCGACCAGATTGCGCACCATATGATGCAAAAAGCCGTTGGCTTGGATATCCAAAATCAACAGTTGGCCTTGCTGGATCAGTTGGCAGTGACTCACCGTGCGTACCGGTTGATTGGATTGGCAGGCCACCGCACGAAACGAGCTAAAGTCATGCGTCCCGACAAACTTAGCTGCTGCAAGCTGCATTTTTGCGATGTCTAGCGTCTGATAAACATGGGTGACTTGTCCCGACAGTAGCGCAGGGCGGTAAGGATGATTGAGAATCACATACCGATAACGCCGCGCAATCGCCTTGAAGCGTGCATGAAAATCATCGGTCATTGGCACTGCCCAACGCACGGCGATATCGCGTGGCAGGAGGGTATTGGCACCCATGATCCAACTGCGGGCTTGGCGCACCGATGGGCTATCAAAATGAATCACCATATTGCTGGCATGCACACCGGCATCGGTACGTCCTGCGGCATGCACAATCACCGGATGATTGGCCACACGGCTCAGTGCAGCTTCTAGCGTTTGTTGCACACTACGCACCCCCGCTTGCTGGGTTTGCCAGCCGCGATAGTCTTGACCGTTAAATTCGATGCCTAATGCCCAGCGTTGCATGCCGATCCTCAGTGTGAGTGGGGTGTGGTGGCTTGGTCGAGTTGGCTTAGCCAACGTTTGCGACGATTTTCCGGTGTGGATTGTAATGCACAAATCCACAGCAAGCGTACATAGATTGCAGCAATGGTCAGGCGAGCGGTGGGCAAAACGCCAATCTCACTGAGCCAATGTCCGGTTGCATAGCCTTGCGTAGTTCCACCAAATGGCACACTGGTGCTGGCCACCACCAACACACCATCCGAAGTCAATTGTTGTAACACATGGCGAATCTCAGGATGCTCGGGGAAGTTGCCAGCACCATAGCCAATCAACAGCACCGCATCGGGTTGTAACTGAGCCAATGCGTGTAGCTCGGCGGCCAGCTGCGCGTAGGGTTTGGGCGAGGCATAATAGGTGCACACCCGAATCTGGTTGAGTTGCTCGCTGGCCTGATGCAGTTGTGTTTGTGCGTGTTGTTGCCACACCGCTTGCTCGCGCAGCGTTAAAGCGCGATAGCTGTTGGCCGGATCACCTGCCCGCAAGTGCCCACTAAACGCTGCTACATCACGGCTATGGATTTTTTGTACCGTTTGCGCTGGCCATGTTTCGCCACAAAAGCTCACAAACACGCCATGCTGTGCCTGACACAGTGCCGCAATCGCCGTGGAGAGATTGTCTTGCGCATCCGATGTGGGGCTTGGTTGTAATGATATCGGATCTAACAGCGGGTACTGACTGCCTGTGACGACCACCTGCACATCACTCCCCGCCAAACATTCAGCCAACCATGTGGCGGTATACGCCAAAGTATCGGTGCCATGAATCACCAAAAAATGCCGTTGACCATCTGCGTATCGGTGCAAAATGTGTTGCGCCAAGCGCACCCAGTCTGCCGGTTGAGCTTGCGTACTGTCGAGTAGAGGGGTGAGCGTATCAATCGAAAATGACCCTTGCCAGAGGGTGCTGATCTGCGTAGACAAGATCGGTACAAAGCGTTCAGCAGGGAGCGGGGCAAGTGGCGAGCCGCCACAGCCGAGTGTTCCTCCGGTATGAATAATCTGGAGATGAGCGGGCAGTGAGGGGCGATGTGATCGGGGCATGTGAGCAGATCTCAAAGGCAAAAAAATAGGCGACGTGCGTCGCCTAGATCAGGGGGTTGGCATTTAGCCCAAGCTGGCCTTCAGCAAACGTGCATCATCCTGCTGAGCACTGTTGCCATGTGCAATCACATCGTCAAGCAATTCGATGGCACTGGCTTTTTCGCCCAAATCAGCATAACTACGCGCCAAGTCCAAGTTGACTTGCTGCTCATCACGAGCATTGAGGAAGGCAAACTCGCTGGCAAGCTGGCCGCTCAAGCTGCCGTCACTGACACTGCTGCTTGGCTCAAGCATCGCATCAAATTCACTGGCTTTGTCTGACAGCGCAGGTGTGGCAGCGCTCAAATCATCCAAAGACAGGGCAGATTGGCTTTCCTCAGCCGAATGGGTGCTGGTGGGTAAGCTAAAGTCTTGATCAGCAAAACCTTCAGCCCAGTTTTCGGCCTTCTCAGTTTTGGCAACAGGCTTGTCATCAGCCAGCTCAAACGAGTCATCAAGGTTGAACTCAAGATCAACCACTTGCTCTTGTGCTGGGGCGGCTGGTTTGGCAGCCGGTGCAGGGGTGTCAAGTGCCGCAAAATCGAGATTGAGGTCTGTTAGTGGCTCATCCGCAGCAGTGCTGGGGGTAATGGTCTCGATATCGAGTGCTGGACGCACACCACTGGTGCTGGTCTTAAATTCAGCTTCGAGCGCATCAAGGCTATCGATACTGGTTTTTGCTTCGGGAGTATCCAGCAAAAACGCACGCTCATCACTTTGATCCAGCGTCAAAGAGGGGCTTGCACCATCGCTGATGGGCTTTTCAAGCGTGAATTCGAGGGGATCAGTATCAATCACTGCAGGAGGTGGAGTGACTGGTTCAGGTGCAGCAAAAGCGCTGGGCGTAAAAGCAATCAAACCCTCATCATCGGCTGCTGCTGCTGGCTTTTCAGGAGCAAACTTAGCCAACAGTTGATCGGCTTGCTGCATGGCCTCAGCATCATCCAAACCTTTGAGGCGGCTATAGGTCGCATCAAATTCAGCACGTGCATTTTGTTGCTGATAAATGCTCAGCAACAGGACATACAGCACCGCACGTTTGGGTTCTTTATCGATGGCTTTGGACAAAATCCCGACCGCTTGTGGGAAGCGTTCCATCGCGATAAAGGCTTGCGCTTCATCAATCGGGTCTTTGGGTGGCTCAATTGGCGCAGGTGCTGGCGTCGGAACTGGAGCCGGCGCAGGTACCGGTGCTGGAGTTGGCACAGGAGCAGGAACCGGCGCAGGTGCAGGTGCAGCGGCTTTGACCACCGGCTCAGGCGCTTTGGGCGCAGGTGCGGGTTCAGGTTTTTTGGCTTCGACAGGACGTGCCTGTGGCTGCGCCGGTCTAGGTTGAGGGGTCGCAGCAGGTGGAGGAGTTTTTTTGCCCTTTAATACAAAAAAAGCAATCCCTGCAATCACAAGTAGAGCGACGACAACGATAACGATCATATTCATACTGCCAGATCCTCCAGCATAATGGCTTGTTCGGTTGCGGCATAAACCGGTTGTGCCCCAAAGGTGCTGCCAAATAAGGCCGCAAGCGTTAGGGCAATTACGGGAACTGTTGATTGTGCTTGGGCGCGACGTTTGGCGTCCTTGCGCGCTTTGAGCCGTTGTTCCAATTCGGCAAGCTTCGCATTTTGCAATGCAATTTTTTGATCGTTCACGGCGACTTGTGCATCAAGTTCTAATACTTCGCGACGTAATGCAACCGTTTTTTGTCGGGCTTGACCGACACGAGTCGCCAAATCGCGTGATAAAGGCTGTACCCCTGTGCGCCGACCACTGATCAGGCTATTGCCCTGTGCAATGCCAGTGCCAGTCGGTGCGATCAAGGTCATCTCAGCCTGTGGCAAACGCCCACTACGCACCATCGGTGTGGTGGGTGGGGGTGCAATCGGCTTGGGGGTCAGCGGTTTGGGAGCGGGGATCACAGGTGGTGTTGTCCGCTGCGTGACCAAGTCTTGTGCTGGTTTTTCGGCTTTGGGCAATACCAACTGCGCCCCTTGCTTGAGTTGATTGGGGTCACCACGCTTAAAGGCGGTTTCGTTGAGTTGACGAATTTGTTTCATGATTTGGCCGGTCGGCTTATTGAGCGTGCCTTTTAGACCAGAGGCAATTTTCCACAAAGAATCATTGGCTTTGACCACATACTTGGGTGCGGCGGCACGCTCAGCGTCAGTCATCAGCGGGGCTACGGTGGGCGTGGCCGCTGCCATGGGTGGCGGTTCGCTGCTGAGCGGCACTAAGGGCTTTTCAAGCGTGGAGGGTTTGCTAGGGCTTGAAGGCGTGCTGGCCAGCTCCAGCGGTTTGTTGGGGGCAGCGGATTCGGCCAGTAGAGGGAGTTGATCTGCATCTTGGCGTTTGGGTGGATCAATCAGGGCGGTGAGATGCTGTAAACGGATGTTTTTCCCCGCTTTGATCTTGATCACCACATCCAAAAACGGATCATTGAGCGGTTGGCGGCTTTGAATTTTGACCACCACGCGATCAACCCCAGCGGCGCGAGTACTGATGGTTAAACCACCACTATAGCCCGTCAAAGGCACGCCGAGCTGAGAGAAATCGGATTCGCTGGCCAAAGCGGCTTGTACATCGGCAGCGGCAATCCCGTTGAGGTCGGTAACCACAATCTCGGCACGAAAAGGCTCACCAAGGGTGGATTGAACATTCAGGCGTCCAACACTGAGCGCATGCGATAAGGAAGGCACAAGCAAACCTGCCCCCATCCACATCATCATTCGCTTACCAATTACCATTCGGTTGTCCTATCGTGGTCTTTTGTCCCTAAAAGGTCGCTTGACCTTGAGTACCCGTGCAGATCGCAACGGTTTCTTGTATCACAGCAAGACGGTGGTCGCAATCAAAGCCACCACCGTCAGTACATTTTTAAAAAATTAAGCTTGATGTTCGATCAGTAGGCGCAGCATCCGGCGCAATGGCTCAGCAGCCCCCCACAGCAGCTGGTCACCCACGGTAAACGCACCGAGGTAATCATTGCCCATGTTGAGTTTGCGCATCCGGCCAACTGGTACAGTCAGGGTGCCTGTGACGGCAACCGGCGTCAGATCGGTCATGCTCGCTTCGCGGGTATTGGGCACCACTTTGACCCAATCGTTGGATTTGGCGATCATGTCGGTGATCTCATCCATCGGCACATCTTGCTTGAGCTTGATGGTCAGTGCTTGCGAGTGGCAGCGCATCGCACCAATCCGCACACACAGGCCGTCGATGGGCACAATATTGCCGTCACGGTTGCCCAAGATTTTGTTAGTTTCGACTTGGCCTTTCCATTCTTCTTTGGATTGACCGTTGTCGAGTTGTTTGTCGATGTAGGGGATCAAGCTGCCTGCGAGCGGCACGCCAAAGTTGGCTTTGGGGAACGCATCGCCGCGTTGCAGTTCGGCGACTTGGCGGTCGATGTCCAAGATCGCGCTGGCAGGATCATTCAGCAAATCTTGTACGCCATCACGCAGATAACCCATGCCGCTGATCAGCTCGCGCATGTTTTGTGCGCCCGCGCCCGATGCCGCTTGATAGGTCATCGCGCTCATCCACTCGACCAAATTGTGTTGGTACAGTGCGCCAATCGACATCAGCATCAGTGACACGGTGCAGTTACCGCCCACATAGTTTTTGATGCCTTTGGCGAGGCCGTCTTTGATCACATTGAGGTTGACCGGATCGAGCACGATAATCGCATCGTCACTCATGCGCAGGGTGCTGGCCGCGTCAATCCAGTAGCCGTTCCAGCCATCAGCACGCAGCTGCGGGAACACGGCGCTGGTGTAGTCGCCACCTTGACAGGTCAGAATCACGTCCATCTGTTTGAGGGTGGTCAGGTCGTTGGCATCCATCAACGCAGGTGCGGTTTTGCCACCAAAGCTTGGCGCTTCACGGCCAGCACTGCTGGTTGAAAAATAAAATGGTTCAAAGTGGGCAAAATCACCTTCTTCCACCATACGCTGCATCAGCACGGAGCCGACCATACCACGCCAGCCGACCAGACCAACTTTCATCCTGACATCCTCAAATGAAGGGCAAATTATAAAGAGCATTCGAGTGTAGCAAAGCCTGATCGGACAAGACACCCAATCGCGTGAGTTTGCGGGGTGAAAAACGCATCAAAATGCGTCATAGGTCTACAAAAACAGCGCATGGACACGCAGCATGCAACAAAGCGACGCTATTTTCTCGCCACAAATCACGCTATTACTCCAATCATGCGATCACTGGTTGATCATGACCGATTGAGAATACCCATGACCAAAACGATTCAATTGCCCTTACCCAACCACTTGTGGACAGATCAATGCTTGGATTTGACCCATCATCGTCACCTCGGGCAGTTGCTTGGACAAGCCCAAGGTGCAGCACTGGGCAAAGCCCAGCGCCAACAGTATCGCCGCCGTGAACTGGCCAACTTGGGCAAACGCCCTGACGGGGTGGATGCCCTGACCGTGTATGCATGGAGCAATCAAGGCCGTTTGGCTGATTTGGCGCCAGTGCGCGCCCGCCGTATGAGCGTCTCGCCATTTACCTACTATCGGGGCATGCCATCACTGATGTTGTATGACCAAGCGTTTGAGAGCCATAGCGGACTTTTTAGCCAAATTTGTGGCGATTGCCATTTGATGAATTTTGGCGGATTTGCCAGTCCAGAGCGAAATTTACTGTTTGGGATCAATGATTTTGATGAAACCATGGTCGCCCCATTTGAATGGGACATCAAGCGACTCGTGACCAGTTTGGTGATTGCGGCGCGTGAGCTGGGCGAATCCGACCGGACGGCGCAGGAAGCCATTGCGATCTTGGTACAAGCGTACCATCAGCATCTGCAAGACATGACCGAGTTGTCGCCACTGCAAATCTGGTATGAGTCGATTGATGCCAAGGCGCTACTGGCCGAAACAGATAACCGCCGGATCCGCAAAAAGCGTGAAAAAAATCTCAAAAGTGCGCATACCCGTACCACGGCGTCGGTGCTGCCCAAATTGACGGCGCGTGATGAATTGACGGGTCGTCGCCATTTTATCGATGAAGGCTTATTGCTGCGTCATCCCACCCCGTGTGATCCGTTTGCCAGCAACGTGGACGCGTTTTTTAGTCGCTATCGCAACAGCCTTAAAAGTGACCGCCAAGTGTTGTTTGATCGCTATGAATGTACGGATGTGGCGCTCAAAGTGGTCGGAGTGGGCAGTGTGGGGACGCGCACTGCAATTGCACTGTTTGAAGATGGTGATCGAGCGCCTTTGATTTTGCAAATGAAAGAAGCTAGAGCATCGGTGCTTGCACCGCTGCTACACACGCCCGAAAAACATCAGGGCGAGCGGGTGGTGCATGGTCAGCAGCTCATGCAAGCCGCCAGTGATATTTTCTTGGGCTTTGCCTCACATGGCAAACATCACACCCCGTATTACGTGCGCCAGCTGCGTGATATGAAAGTCTCGGTGGATCTTGACGACATGGATCGGGCGTATGTCTTTGAATACGCCAAAAGCTGCGGGATGGCACTCGCGCACGCGCATGCCAAAGCAGGTAATGCCGATGTGATCTTGGCCTATATCGGGCAAGGTGAGGTGTTTATCGAGGTGATGCAGCGTTATGCCTTGGCCTATGCCGACCGCAATGAGCAGGATTATCAGCAGTTTATACAGGAGATTAAAGCCGGAAACTTGGCAGTCGCTGATGAAGACGTGTTGTAAGGAGGGGCGGTATGCAACTGATCACGGAGTTGTTGGCAGGAGTGGTGATGTTTGCCACCTTGATGGCATGGGTGCCGCGTAACGAGTGGTGGTTTCGGGGCTTTGATTTTCCACGTTTACAAATCTTGGCCTTGGGCGCGGCCTCCCTTGTGGGGTTTGCGCTGACCCATGCGAGCTTACAGCCCTATCAGCAAATGCTGCTGGTGGGCTTGCTGTTGTGTTTGGTGGATCAAGCACGGATGGTGTTGCCGTATACCCGTCTGTGGCGCAAGCAAGTGGTGCAGGCCACGCGCGTTGATCCGGCCAATCAAATCTCTTTGCTGGTCAGCAACGTGTTGACCCCCAATCGCAACAAACAGGCGCTGATTGAGCTGATTGCCCAGCAGCAGCCTGATGTGGTGATTACCCTCGAAACGGATCGGGTGTGGGAGCAAGCGCTGGCGGTGATTGAGCCATATTATCCTTATCAGGTCAAAGTCCCGCTGGATAACCTGTATGGTATGCATCTGTATAGCCG
>CALFYA010000313.1 GCA_937952925.1 uncultured Moraxellaceae bacterium | reverse complement strand
AGCTACTTTACCGTGGCCTTTCCAGAAATTTGGCTACTGATTTTGGGTGCGTTGTTTATTGTGGTCACGCTGTTATTGCCCAATGGTTTGGTCGGATTTTTCAAGCAACTCAAACACAAACAAGCAGTGAAAACGCCAGCCTTGCCCCCTGCGTTGCCCACACCCGAGGAGGCCAGCAAATGAGCACGATATTATCGGTCGCAAGCACCAACGATGGCGGACGCGATGGGATTGCTGGTGCAGGCGCGCACCTCAAGCCCAAAGGCGCAGACTTTAGTCACGGCGTGGCGTTGTATCTGGAAAATGTCAGCGTGTGGTTTGATGCGTTTCGTGCGCTCAACGATTTGTCGTTGTACATCGACGAGGGCGAGCTGCGCTGCATCATTGGCCCCAATGGTGCAGGCAAAACCACCTTGATGGACGTGATCACCGGCAAAACCCGCCCCACCACGGGTACCGCGTTTTTTGGGCAAACCCTTGATTTGTCCAAGCTGAGCACCGAGCAAATTGCCGAAGCAGGCATTGGCCGAAAATTTCAAAAACCCACGGTGTTTGAGCAGTTTAGCGTGATGGAAAATCTGTTGCTGGCTGCCCCCAAGCACAAAAACGTCTGGCATAGCCTACGCGCCAAATGGTCGGGTGAAACCCTTGATGCGATTGATCACACCCTCAAGCGCATCAACTTGGCAGATTCTGCTTACAAAACTGCCGGATTATTGTCGCATGGGCAGAAACAATGGCTCGAAATTGGCATGTTGTTGATGCAGCGTCCCAAGCTGATTTTGCTCGACGAGCCAGTGGCAGGGATGACCGACTATGAAACTGAGCGTACCGCTGAGCTGTGTTTGGAGCTGAAAAAAGAACACACACTGGTGGTGGTCGAGCACGACATGAGCTTTATCGACACCATCAGCGAAAAAGTCACGGTACTGGCCGCAGGGCAAGTGTTGGCGGAAGGGACGTTGGCTGAGGTACAGGCCAATGAAGAGGTGATTGAGAAATATCTCGGTCGTTAGCGCCAAATCAAGAGGTGAAGTGATGTTGCAAATCAAAGGATTAAATCAATATTACGGCGGCAGTCATATTTTGCGTGATGTGTCGTTTGAAGCACCGGTGGGGCAATGTACGGTGGTGCTCGGACGCAATGGGGTCGGCAAAACCACCTTGCTCAAATGCTTGATGGGCTTGCTACCCGCCAAAAGTGGGCAAATCATGCTCGATGGGCAAGATTTGAGCAGCATGTCACCCGAGCAACGGGTGCGGCATGGCTTGGCCTATGTGCCGCAAGGCCGCGAGATTTTTTCGATGCTCACCGTCGAAGAAAATATCTTGATTGGCATGGCACGTTTTTCGGGTGCCAAAACTCGCAAAGTGCCTGAGCATTTGTATGAGTTGTTTCCGGTGCTCAAAGAGATGAAACACCGTCGCGGCGGCGATTTGTCGGGTGGGCAGCAGCAGCAATTGGCGATTGCCCGTGCGTTGGCTGCCGAACCCCGTGTGTTGATTTTGGATGAACCGACCGAAGGCATTCAGCCGTCGATCATCAAAGATATTGGGCGGGTGATTCGCCGCCTTGCCGATGAAGGCAAGATGGCGATTGTACTGGTCGAGCAGTTTTATGATTTTGCCGAAGAACTTGCTGACCGTTATGTGGTGATGTCTCGTGGTGAAGTGGTGGCACAGGGTCAGGGTGACCAAATGCCCGAAAACAATGTACGTGCCTTGGTGGCGATTTAACAAAAAAATGGGCAGCACCAAAGTGGCGGTGCTGCCCAAACGTCATCCGTGACGCGAGTGCTCCTATTGAGCCGCCTGTTGTGGGGAGTCAGACCACAACGCTTGGCTCAAACTGGTCAAGCGGGTACACGTGGGGTACGGCGAAAAAAACGTTTAACGGCATCGACTTTGCGTTCAAGCCCTTGGCGTTTGGCATCGGGTACGGACATCACGGTCAGGCGTACCAGCACGGTGCCAAGCTGCTGGGCAAACGATCCCGTGTTGTAATGCTGGCCGTATTGTTCGCACAATGCACGAATCTGTGGCGCGAGTGCTTTGTAGCGATTGGCAGGCAAATCAGGAAACAAGTGATGTTCGATTTGGTGGCTCAAATTGCCACTAAAAAAGTCCATCAACGCGCCACCCGAAATATTACTAGAGCCACGAATTTGGCGGACAAACCACTCCGCACGGGTTTCGGCTGCGCCTTTGTCCTCAAAGACTTCGGCGTGTTCGGTAAAATGACCACAGAAAATAATCGCCCATGCCCACACGTTGCGGATCAAGTTGGCGCTCAAGTTGCCAGTCAGCACGGGTAGAGCATTGACGCCGGCGATCGCCGGAAAAAACACATAATCTTTGAGCACTTGCCGACGTGCTTTGAGCACAAATTCTTGCCATTCGACCGTTTTGGTCAGATCACGCCATTTGCGTTTGCCAATAATATATCGATCAAGCTGCATGTCATGCACGCCAACAAACCACTCAAAACCGAGGGCGAGCATTGCGGTAAACAGCAGATTGTAACGGTGCTGTGGATACCAGCGCTGCTTTTCACTGATGCGCAAGGTGCCATAGCCCAAGTCACGGTCTTTACCGACGATATTGGTATAGGTGTGGTGCTCGTAGTTATGAGTATGTTTCCACGCATTCGCCGCACACACATTATCCCAATCGTAGCGCGCACCATTGAGTGAGGGATCATTCATCCAGTCATACTGACCGTGCATGACGTTGTGCCCGAGTTCCATATTTTCCACGATTTTCGACATCCCAAGCAGCACCGTGCCGGTCAGCCACACCGGTGGAATCCAGCCACCAAGCATCAGCAAGCCACGCCCCGTCATTTCGCTATAACGCACAAAGGCACGCACACGATAAATATAATCAGCATCACGCTGACCCAAATCGGCACGGGTTTGCTGATACAGGGCTTCGATGGCGGCACCAAAAGCTTGCAATTCTTCAGGACTGAGCTGGCGGCTCATGGACAAACGCGACGGGTGAACAGGCATATTCATGGCGGTTCCTCATACAGAGGTTTATCGGTGCACCTGCCTAAACTGCAACACTGTGCAGCAGGTGTTTATAATGGTGTGCTATTCGCACACGATGCAGTATAAAACGTCAAGACAGCACTGCGTAGCGTTGATCTGATCAACTGCATGCCAAGTTGTGATCGGGTTAGCATTTTGTCCAAAAAAAATGAACGACAGTATTTCGTTCACAGATTGAACGATTTTAATAATGATTGGGCGTAAAGGCCTGATGCCCATCATCGTGTAAGGGCAGCTCAATCATCACCTCCAGTCCGCCATCGGGATGATTGCGTACTTTGACCTCACCGTCGTGGCGCTCGACAATCCGTTTGACAATCGCCAGTCCCAACCCACTGCCTTGCGTGGTACGCGCCGATTCACCCCGTACAAACGGCTGCATGAGGCTATCGGCATCTTCGGGGCGAATGCCTTCACCCTGATCGCGCACAGTGAGGATCATTTTGCCTTGCACAATACTGGCCGAGAGCCAAATCGGCTCCGCCCCATAACGCCGTGCATTGTTGATCAAATTGCCAATCATGCGTTTGATCGACAGGCTACGCAGTGGGACAAGGGGCAAGAGTTGCGGCTGATAAATGATGTGGAGCGGTTTGTACTGAATCATCAACTCTTGAAACATCGCATTGATATCCGTGGGATGGATGGGTTCATCGGAGCCATCACGCATATACGAGATAAACTGCTCCAAAATCGCATCCATATCATCCACGTCATACACCAAGCCTTCGCGGATATCCGGATCGGGCATCATTTCAGCGGTCAGACGCATCCGCGTGAGGGGAGTGCGCAAATCATGTGAAATGCCCGCCAGCATGATGTTGCGCTCTTTGGCGGCTTGCTCAAGTGAGCTGATCATTTGATTGAACGCAGCATTGACCTGCCGGATTTCAATCGGCCCTCGCTCGGTATTGAGGATCGGCAATTCGGTATGATTGGTATAGGCTTGCGCAGCGTGTTGTAAGCGCGCGAGTGGACGGTTGAGCTGCCGTACCAAAATCAACGTGATGATCGAGGTGAGCAACGGAATACCCAGCAGCCAGCCCAAAATCAGTTCAGAGCTATATTGCGCATAAAACACCAGCGGCTCGCGAATCCACACCTGCCCCAATGAGGGGTAGTGAATCCACAGTTGTGGCTCCGGCTTAAACTCAAAATACACCGTGACCGGCTCTTGTAACTCACGCTCCAGCTCAATCTTGAGTTCTTCGGTAAAAAAGTCTGCCACCACTTTATCTTTGGGGTTGGGAAAGCGCGCAGGATCGCGCACCATCTCGACGCCAATGGTCTGCAAAATCCACTCGTGCAAATTGAGCGCAAACGGATCAATTTCAATTTGTTGTTCAGACTCGCGCAGCAATTCAAGCTCAATCGCCAAATAATGTGCGTGTTGACGTAGCTCAGGCAAATACAGGGTGCGCCAAAAAAAGGCCAACGACATCAACAGGCTAAACAGGCTGACCATCGACACCAACAGGGTGGTGCGCCACGCAGTCGAGCGTGGCTTGATGCGATGAAATAAGGCATCAAGCTGCTCGTTGAGCCATGTCCATGTGCGAGCCAGCACGGCGGGTTTCACAACTCACCTAGACCGGTTATTCAGCGCCATCTGGCACAAACACATACCCCACGCCCCACACCGTTTGGATGTAGCGGGCGCGGGCAGGATTTTCTTCGATCAAACGGCGCAAGCGCGACACTTGCACATCAATCGAACGCTCCATGGCGCCCCACTCACGACCACGCGCCAAATTCATCAGCTTATCGCGGGTCAGTGGCTCACGCGGATGCTGTACCAGCGCTTTGAGTACCGCAAATTCACCGGTGGTCAAAGTCACCACTTGGCCTTCACGGGTCAGGGTGCGCGTAGACAGATCCAGCGTCCACGGGCCAAAGCTGACCACTTCCATATGCTGACTCGGTGCACCAGGAATCTCGCGCACTTGTCGCCGCAATACCGCCCGAATCCGCGCCAGCAGCTCGTTGGGGTTAAACGGTTTGGGCAGATAATCATCAGCACCCGCCTCTAAGCCCGCAATCCGATCCGAATCACTGCCGCGTGCGGTCAGCATAATAATCGGAGTATCGGTACCGCCGTTACGCAGACGACGGCAAATGCTAATGCCATCTTCAACCGGCAGCATAAAATCCAGCACGATCAACGAAAACAGCTCACGCTGCATCAGTCGATCCATTTGGGTGCCGTCGTGAGCGGTTTTGACAATAAAGCCTTTGTCTTCCAAAAAACGCTGCAATAGGGTTCGCAGCCGCACATCATCATCGACCACCAAAATCCGCTCAACGCGGTCAGAGCCAAGGCGCGGATTGTTTTCTTCCGCTGGTACAATCAGTGACATTCTAAAACTCCCTGAACCGGCAGGGCGCCGATCAAATGGCAAATAGCTTAGGGTCTGTTGACATTTCAGCCGTGGCTGCGACATGAGCCGTATACGGCGTAAAATTTTTTAGCCGATACAAGGCGCAGTTGATGTAGCTTAGTCATTCTAAGCGAACAAGATGCAACGTCGTAGCGGCAAAAAATCGTCATGTCCCATCGGGTTGCTGGCAAAATCGCACCAGTCATCGTTGTCACATTTGCCAAGGGAATCACCCTTGGCTGCATGCTCCGCCTTGACTGGCACGATTTTGCCGAGCAACGCAGCTCACGCGTGAAATGTTAACAAACCCTAGGTATATGACAACGTGAGGAAAAAGTCTAAGCACCTCAAGGATTAGATACCAAACGCATACAGGGCTTCAACGTGTCCCATCGAAAAATGTATCGTCATCACTCATTTTGGCGAAGGTTTCGACACAAAACGCCTGTTTAGACAATAGGCAGCACCCCAACTCCTCCGTATAATCGGCGTTTTCCCGATCTGACCGGAAGTTTTCGCGCATGACCGAACTGGTTCAGCAACTCGCAGACGAACTGGCTGTTCGCCCCGCACAAATAGAGGCCGCCATCCGTCTGATGGACGATGGTGCCAGCGTTCCTTTTATTGCTCGTTACCGTAAAGAAGCCACCGATGGCCTTGATGATGCCCAGTTGCGTCAACTCGAAGCCCGCCTGACTTACCTACGCGACCTCAACGAACGCCGTGCACGGGTACTCGAATCGATCCGCAGCCAAGATCGTCTCACCCCAGAATTAGAAGCTCGCATCAATGCAGCGGGCAGTAAAACAGCACTAGAAGATCTCTATCTGCCGTATCGCCCGAAAAAAACCAGCAAAGCCAGTTTGGCACGCGAAGCGGGTCTTGCGCCGATGGCTGAGCGCATTCGTCTAGAAGCGATTGATCCTGCGGCCGCGCTTGACGGCTTTAGCCATGAGAGCTATCCCGATCTGGAGGCGCAGCTGGAGGGCATTAGCCACATCATCATCGATGAGTGGGCAACCGATCTGGCCTTGAGCGATCTGCTGCGCACCCATTTTAGCCAAGATGCGGTGCTCAAAAGCCGTTTGGCCGGTGAAGACAAGCGCGAAGTCGGCAAAAAATTCCGTGACTACTTTGAGTCGGCTGAGCCACTCACCAAAGTCGCGTCGCACCGCTTACTCGCCATGTTGCGCGGTCGCCAAGAAAACGTCCTCACGCTCAAAGTCGATGGCGCAGACGAGCCACGTTTGGCCGAGATTTTCTCGCATTTGCACCTGACCACCGTCGAGCCAGAGAGCCGCCGTGAGTTTTTGCAAAAAGCCGCACAACTGCTGTGGCTCGGCAAATTGCGTCCGCACCTTGAGCACTCGCTACTGACCGAAAAACGCTTGGCAGCTGAAGCCGAAGCGATTGTGGTGTTTGCCGAAAACCTGCGCCATTTGCTGCTCGCTGCCCCTGCGGGTGGTCGTCGTACCTTGGGCGTAGATCCGGGCCTCAAGCACGGCGTCAAACTTGCAGTGGTTGATGAAGCGGGGACAGTGCTGGGGCACTCGGTGATTTATCCATTTGCCCCCAAAAACGAACACGCCGAAGCGCTGGTCGAACTCGAAAAACTGTGCCGTGAGCATCAGGTTGATCTGGTGGCGATTGGCAACGGCACCGCAAGCCGTGAAAGCGAAAGCTTGATTGGCGAGCTGTGCAAAGCCCATCCTGACCTCAAGCTGACCCGTGTTACGGTCAATGAAGCCGGTGCATCGGTGTATTCGGCCAGCGAACTGGCCAGCAGCGAATTGCCAGAGTTGGATGTCTCGATTCGCGGTGCAGTCTCGATTGCCCGTCGTTTGCAAGATCCATTGGCCGAGTTGGTCAAAATCGATCCCAAGTCGATTGGGGTGGGTCAATACCAGCACGACGTCAATCAAACCAACCTCGCCAAAATGCTCGACGCGGTGGTCGAAGATTGCGTCAACGCGGTGGGCGTCGATGTCAATACTGCATCACCTGCATTGCTCGCCCGTATTGCCGGTCTCAACAGCAATGTCGCTCAGCAAATTGTCGACTATCGCCGTGAACATGGCCGTTTTGACAGCCGCGAACAGCTCAAGAACGTACCGCGTCTAGGCACGCGCACATTCGAGCAAGCGGCGGGCTTTTTGCGTATCTTAGGTGGCACACAGCCCCTCGATGCTTCAGCCGTCCACCCCGAAAGCTATCCATTGGTTGAGCAAATCTTGAGCAGCCGTGGTTTGTCGATCACCGATGTGCTCGGTTCGGCTGAAGCCGTACAAACGATTGAGCCACAAGCGTTTGTGACTGAGCAATATGGCTTGCCAACGGTACAAGACGTGCTGTCTGAGCTGGAAAAACCCGGCCGTGATCCACGTCCTGAGTTTAAGACCGCACAATTCCGTGACGATGTCCAAAGCTTGGCCGACCTGCAAGATGGCATGATCTTGGAAGGGATTGTCACCAACGTGACCAACTTTGGCGCGTTTATTGATATTGGCGTCCATCAAGATGGTTTGGTGCATGTGTCCGAATTGTCGAATGGTTTTGTCAATGATCCGCAAAAAGTGGTCAAACCCAACCAAATCGTCAAAGTCCGTGTGATGAGCGTGGACGTGGAGCGTAAGCGCATCAGCCTATCGCTGCGTCTGCAACCGGCTGAACGTCCTGCACGCACTGAGCGTCCAGCTGTGCGTACCGAACGCCCTCGTGGCGAGCGACCAGCGCGTGATGGTCAAGCCCCCCGTGCACCGCGTCCAGAAGGTCAAGGTCAGCGCCCACCGCGTGGCGATCGCCCACAAGGTGAACGTCGTGCCGACAAACCACGCAGCGAGCGTCCGCAAGCGGAGCGTCGTACCGACAAACTGCGTGAAGACAAAATCGGTTCGTTGGGTGCATTGCTGCAACAAGCCGGTCTAAAAAAATCAGGCCAGTAGTCGGTAATGCTGGTCAGTTAAGCGGTTGCTCTTGCTCTTTGCAGGGACGCTGAGCGCAATTGTTTGA
>CALFYA010000312.1 GCA_937952925.1 uncultured Moraxellaceae bacterium | reverse complement strand
GTGCCGAGCGACATCGGCAACAACTGCGCACCGAGATTGTGGATGCTGCTTTTGTTGAATTTTCTGAGCGTGGCTATCACCAGACCGCAATTGCAGATATTGCGCAGCGTCTGGGGATCGGGCATGGTACGTTTTATCGGCATTTTGCCAACAAACGTGACATTCTTGAGCATGTGATCGACGACACCGTGAGCAAACTGCAAGCGGTGCTCACTGCCGAAAATGCGCCATCGGTGGTGACCTCACTGGCGGAGTATCGGGCGCAATGCGAGCGGATTTCGGCACGTTTTCAAGAATTTGCTACATCTAATCCGCGAGCCATCCGCTTACTTTTGCTAGAAGCAACGTCGATTGATCCACAAATGACTCAGCGTGTCCTGAGCTTGATTGACATGGGCGGGACGTTTACCGCGACATACCTCAAAAATGGGGTGGAGCGCGGTTTTTTTCGTGCTGATCTCGATGTCGAACAGACCGGTCATGCCATTACAGGGCTGATCATGTCGGGCATCTTGCGTTATTTGTCTGCACCCGACAATCTCGATGCACTAGCGCGCTATGGCGATGCGGTGATTGATTTGCTAGTGGCAGGCATGGCGGCTCAAGGGTGATCGACAAACCACTGCAAATAATCAGCGCGTTCGCGTGTGTAGGTGAGCAAGCACAAGTTGAGGTGGTTTTGATAATATGGTGAGCTGGCTGATTCATGGGTTTCAAAAGCGCAGCCGCTGTTTTTCAGGCTGATCCAATCACGCTGCGCTCTGATCAACTGTTCGCTGGGTTTGACCAACCAGTTGCCGCCGACTTCATCGGCTTTGAGGCGTTTGAGCAAGATTTGATAGGCTTGATTGAGCCGTACATCCGCATCAGTCAGTAAGCGCGTCACGCAGCGCTCCATGTCCGCTGCTGTGGTGTTTTGCGGACACTGCAAACTGGCATACGGTTGATGCAGTTTAAAATAATCCATCGGTGAGGGGCTAGGGGCAGCAGTCGCCACCCCAAGCCAGCAGATGCTGAGCAACAGGAAGTGTTTCATACGGTTGCTGCTGAGGTCACTGCGCTGATCTGTACCGGAATGCCATTGAGTACCGCATTGCCCGACAGCTCATCAAGCAACAACTCATCGGTCAGGTCATTCATACTCACACCGGCGTGTTGCTCAGCAATCGACCAGCGCGTGCCTTGGCGATGGTGCCCCCAACCATGCGGCAAACTGACCACACCTTGCATGACTTGATCACTCACTTCTGCTTGCGCACGGACGCTGCCCACCCGAGAGCCAATCTCGACCCATTCGCCATGCACAATTCCATAGGTGGCTGCATCGTCGGGATGAACCATCAAGGTACAGCGTGGTTTGCCTTTGACCAAGCGTTGGCTGTTGTGTAGCCAAGAGTTGTTGCTACGCACATGGCGGCGTCCGATCAGTTGTAGCGGATAATTTTGGCGATTCGCTTGTGCCTGTTTGCCAAAAAAGTGCTGCTCCAAGCGCGACAGATCAGTCATAAAATAATCAAAAGACAAATGGATTTGTTTGTCTTTGTGCCACAACTTGGCGGGCAGATGAGATTTGAGCGCCCCCAAATCAATGCCTTGTGGGTTGGTTTTGAGTTTGGCAAGGCTTAAACCGTGATGTAGACGGGTTTTGTGACCGTATTCACCACTTCTGAGCAGACCATCAATCAGTGCCGCAGGGCCTAGCTCACGGATGGCAAAGTTGCCAAATTTGCGTAGGAGCGGTGATTTGAGCTGCATGCGTAGCGCCAAGTCGATGTAAATCTGCCAGTCTTGGCGTGCTTCGCCTTGTGGGGGAAACAGCGCATTTGACCATTTGGCGGTGTCGCGGATGGCAAGATTGTGAAACACAATGTCGTAATGATCGCGTTCAAGTGGCCCCACAGGAGGCAAAATGATATCGGCATGACGGTTGGTTTCATTGATATAAAAATCAACGCTGACCATAAACTCAAGTTCTTCGAGCGCACGATCAAGCTGTGCGCCATTGGGGGTAGACAGTACCGGAT
>CALFYA010000311.1 GCA_937952925.1 uncultured Moraxellaceae bacterium | reverse complement strand
AGAAGCGCCTATACTAGCAAACTCTGACTCATTCACGGTTTGCGTGATGCAAAAATTGAGAGGTACTCGCGTGGCTTTACAGATGAAGATGTTATGGCTCTAATTCGCAAACGCCGACTGACTGACCAACAAAATCGTCGCATCCACGCGCAGCAACACAAGCGCCAACACACCGACCAAGCCGAACTTGAGGGTGAATTGCTCGAAGGCTTGGTGGTGGCACACTATGGCCGCCAGCTCGAAGTGCAAGCCCTGACTGCCCCGCCACTGGCCGATCAACTTGCACCAGTCGTGGCCGACGGCGAGCCTGAGCCGTTTTGGCGACCGGTGGTGGTGGGAGATATTTGGCGCTGTCATACCCGTACCAATTTGCCGATGCTGGTCACCGGTGATCGGGTACGCTGGCAAGCCGATAGTAATACCGGCCTTGGCATTATTAGCGCTGTGCATGACCGTGCCAGTCTGCTCACCCGTCCTGATCGTTATCACAAAGTCAAACCGGTGGCCGCCAATGTCAGTTTGATTGTGGTGGTGTTTGCCCCGTTACCGGTGCCCTCGACGCAACTGATCGACCGCTATCTGGTGGCCTGTGAACAAGCGCAAATCAAACCATTGTTGGTACTTACCAAGTCGGATTTGCTCAGTGAGCAAGACCCCTTGCTTGAGGTATTGGCCGAATACGCGAATCTTGGCTATGAAACCCTCGTGACCTGTGCCAATGGTGATCTGTCCACACTCAAAGCACGTTTACAGGGCGAAACCGTGGTGTTTGTGGGTCAATCGGGCGTGGGCAAAAGCTCCTTGATCAATACCTTGATGCCCGATGCGATGCAAAAGGTCAACGAAATCTCCGAAAACTCCGCGCTCGGTCAACACACCACCACGTCGTCGCGCCTGATGGCAGTCAATCCTCAAGATTTGAGTGAAGGCGTGCTGATCGACTCACCGGGCATCCGTGAGTTTGGGGTGTGGCATTTGTCGGTCGATGCGATTCGCGCAGGATTTGTCGAGATGCAGCCGTTTTATGGTTACTGCAAATTCCGCAACTGCTTACATCGCCATGAACCCGCGTGCGCCCTGCTCGCTGCGGTACAAGAGGGCAAAATTTTGTCGCGTCGCTTGCACAGTCTGCACCGACTCGAAGACGAAGCCAAAGAAGCTGAGCAACATTAATCCTCTCATCTTAGATCTGCCACAAACCGTCTGCACCGTCGTTTGTGGCAACTCTACCCACTCAATTCATTGTTTCTTAATATTTTAAAAATATTGAGCGATAGCACCATGTTCATCCTTCCTACACATTTTGATGAAACGACTCAGAAAGTGATTGCAAATAATAATGATTCTTTATAACTTGTGCGCGACTCAATCATCACTCTGTTGTTGGAGATGTTACATGGCATTCGCCCGTTTCCGTCCACACCCCATCACCGTTGCGGTATTGGCGGTGCTGACCACTAGCCCAGCCATGGCAGCTGTTGAAGAATCGTCTACGACCGAACCTGCGTCTTTACCCAGTGTCAAAGTCGTTGGTACGCAAGAAAAATCATTGAAAAAAGTGGCTGGCACGGCCACGGTGATCAACCAAAAAATCATCGACACCACTCATCCGATGAGTGTCAATGAAGTGCTGCGTAAAGTCACCGGCGTGCATGCGCGTGACGAAGAAGGTTTGGGTCTACGCCCCAATATTGGTATTCGCGGCCTGAACCCCACTCGTTCGACCAAAACCACCCTGCTTGAAGATGGTCTGCCCCTCGCGTATGCGCCGTATGGCGACAATGCCAGCTATTACCACCCGATGGTCGAGCGTTATCAACGAATTGAAGTGCTCAAAGGCAGTGACTCCCTGCGCTTTGGCCCACAAACCATTGGTGGTGTGATCAACTATATTACCCCTGCACCCAGCCAAGATCTCAAAGGCTATGTGCAAGCCTCGGTCGGCAATCGTGATTTTAGCAATATCAAAATCAACGCCAGTGCTGAAGGTGCACTGCTTGATTACAGTCGCAAAGAAGGTGATGGTGCACGCGACAACATGCACCATGAACTCAACGACTTAAACCTCAAATATGTATTTCGCTTGAATAACGACCAACGGGTGATCCTGCGCAGCAACTATTACACCGAAGACTCACAAATCACCTATACCGGTCTGACTCAAGCTGAATTTGAAAAGTTTGGGCGTGAATACAACCCGTTCAAAAACGATCAATTTGAGATTGAGCGTGTTGGTGCGTCGATGGGTCACGAATGGCGTTTTGCTGCGGATGCACAACTGCTCACCAATGTGTATTTTTCCAAGTTTGATCGGGATTGGTGGCGTCAGGCCAGCACCACCACCGATGAACAGTGTGGCAAACCATTTGCTGCTGACCGTGCGGCGGGTGTGCAGGTCAACCCAGACCTATGCAACTCAGCACAAGGCCGTCTGCGTAGCTATACCACATGGGGCGTCGAGCCACGCTTGACCGCAAGCACCGACATGGGTGAGCTGCAAGCGGGTGTCCGCTATCACCACGAAGAGCAAGATCGTCAACAGGTCAATGCCAAATCTGCGACGGGTCGTAGTGGTACGCTGTTTGAAGACAACTTGCGTGAAACCGAAGCCTACTCGGCATTCGTGAGTCACCGCTTTGATCTGCCCAACGATATTGCCGTCACCCCCATCGTTCGCTATGAAAATATTGAGGTCAGCCGTACCAATCGCTTGACGCAAAAGTCTGGCTCCACTGATCTAGACCAAGTGATCACCGGTTTGGGATTGACTTGGAATCCAGACAGCACCACCACCTTGTTTGCCAGCGTGCATGAAGGCTTTGCCCCGCCACGTGTTGAAGATTTGATTGGTGGCGCGGGCACTGTGGTTGAAGTCAATGCTGAAGAATCCACCAATCTCGAAGTTGGGATTCGTAGCACACCAATCAAAGGCATTGCCTTGCAAGCCGCGTACTTCCGCAACGACTTTGACAACCTGATTGCCGTCGGTTCGATTGCAGGTGGCAGCACTGCTTTGTCTGAAGGCAAGGCATTGTTTGAAGGCATCGAGTTGAGTGCCAACGGTCAATATGCGTCTGGTTTGTTTAGCCGTCTGGCCTATACATGGTTGCCCAACGCCGAGCAAGAAACCGCCTTTAAAAACGTGGCGAACGGTGCGGCTGTCGGTGTAGCGGGCAATCGTCAACCCTATGCCCCTGAGCATACCTTGACTGCTGCCGTCGGCTACGAGTACGACGCGCTACGTGGTGAAGTCGAAGCGCAATATGTGGGTGAACAGTACAGCGATTTTGCCAATACCGAAGCGCCCACCGCCGATGGGCGCACCGACCTCGCGCACGCTGGTCATGACGCCGCTGAGCTTTGGCGCCTGGGACGCACTGGACTATCAGGACGAGGTGCTGCGCCGGCGCGCGCAGGTGGACAAGCTCTCGGGCGGCCGACTCGGATACCTGCACATCCGTTCGATGGGTGAAGAGTCGGTGCGCGAGTTCGAACGTGATCTCTTCGCGGCGGCCAACGGAAAGGACGGCCTGATCAT
>CALFYA010000310.1 GCA_937952925.1 uncultured Moraxellaceae bacterium | reverse complement strand
GGGCTGAAACAGTCTTCCTTGTGATCAATGACTTGGCTTGACTCATCAGCGGCGCAGCGCCGCCAATCACCCGAAGGTGAATCGCTAAACCTTTCAATGAAGCAAGGTTCGCCGAATTGTGCGTTGAAGTCAAGCCTGATCATGCAGATGTATTTGAGCGAGCGTCATCTGGTGTCGCACATGCCAACAGCATCACACATTTGATTTAAAAATACTTTCTACGACATCAATCGTCGCGATACATCCCATTCACGCTTGTATTTGCAGCGGTCTTGTCGCAACTTTGTATCGTGTGGCTTGACAAGGTGTTGAGATTATTTGCACGATGCGTTCGGCCACTCATACTCATTTACACCTGCCAAATTTTCATCACAAATGATTGATTTGTGAACAAACAATCTGGACAGCGTGGCGTATTAGGACGATGTACAACAATGCCGTATTCATTTGCTCATATTCAACGCGCATGGAGCGTGCAAGACCCACAATTGGTCGGCATGATGGTGGCGCTGGCACATCACGCAGACGCTGCGCCAAAGCAACCAATCCCAGACGATGAACTCACCTTTGAGCGCTTCTTGAGCAAGATTTTTGCAGCAAGCTTTCGCGAGCAAGACGCTGAAGTTCAGTTTGCCCAGCGTCTTGCTATGATCGCCACGCTAGAAGCCGATCAAGGCAGCGCACCACTCCCAGAGCGCTACAAATTACATGTGTTGCTGCGCGCCTTGTGGGAAGACGACTCGCCTTATGCCCGTGTGGTGTTGATCCAAGCGATTCGCGAGTTGCCACTGGTGTATGGGGTGTGGAAAGCCATCAAACATATTTTTAAAGCCGCCGAAGCCAAACATGATTATGCGATGCTGGCGGTGATCAGTGCCAAGCTGGATCTGGCACGCGCCAAACCACAAGCACAAGGCATTAGTGGCGCAACGCTGACCTATATGGTGCTGCGCGCTTGGCGGGTACTGCGTACTTTGGGCGAGCAAGCGCCGATTCGTTATGCCGATACCGCAGTGTTGTATTTGGCGGAATATCCCGACAGCATCCAAGATGGTCGGATGATTGTGGGCAATACATGGCTGCTCAATCACTTGTGCTTTCACAATCTGCCGCATAGTTATGGGATTTATCAGTTCAAATTGGGCGGTAAGCGCAAATTATTTGATGCCAAAGGGCGTGCGTTTGCGCAGCTGTGGCAGCGCCATCCTGCACCGCTGTTGCGCCTGATCGGTTTGGCGCGTAGTGAAGCGGTGCGGCAATGGGCAACCGATAGCTTAATCCATGATTTTGCCTTGCAATTGCGTGAAGTGAGTGTGGGGAGCATCCAGCAGTTGTCGCAATTGGCGATATACAGCAGCGCACGCGATGAACTGATCGTGTGGTTGCTCAAACACGCCAGCTTTGAACAACATCAATACGCTGCGCTCGGCCTGCATGACGTGGTGATTGCCCTGCTCGACTCGCCGTTTGCCGACGCACAACGCTATGCCTGTGGGTATGCCAAAGCGCATGGACGCCAGATCCCACTGTCGCATCTGCTGCGCCTTGCCGATAGTAGCAGCCCTGAGGTGCGCCAATTGGTGATGGAGTTGCTGCTGTCGCGTGATCCACGCGGCGATATTGGCCTTGTAGCTTGGGGGCAATTGCTAGACTCCAGCCATCATCATGCGATGGCCGCTGAGCAACTGCGCAAACATTTTGGGCGTAGCGAACTGCACGCTGAATGGTTTGCTGAGCGGTTGTTGTCTGGCTCGCGTTTTAGTGTGGATTTTGCCAAAGCCAATCTGCTCGGCTTGCATCCGCTAAAATCGTTGCCGGTTGCCTATTGGACAGATTTGGCCAATACGTTGAGCGCAGAAGCACGCCACCGTAGTGCCATGCAGTTTGTACTTGAGCAACTCCACGCGGTGGGTTTGGCACAGGTGGATACCACACTTTGGCCATATTTACTGCTGCATCCGCATGCGCAAGCAACGGTCAAAGACTGGCTCAATCGTGATGAACTCAAAGCCGCCAGCCTTGAGATGGCCTATTGGCACGCGCTGGCCTACGAACCCGACTGGCAGCAATCGGCGATGGTGCAAGCCATCAAACAGCGTGAATCACAGCTTTGGGCAACGCAACTCAGTTTTGACGCCGACTTAGCCGAGGTGGTGCGCGGCTGGCTGGCCGATGTGCGTCGTTTTGCCCCTGCCACGCTGGGCTTTGACTGGTTGATGACGCTGGCTCAGCGTGAAGAACCCGAATACCACGATTTTGCCGTTGAGCGGATGATCAAAGCCTTTGTTCCAGCAGACTTTGCCCCGAGTACCGAGCCAGCGACGGCTGCCAGCCCAACCGGTGACAGCCACGTTGATTTGGCACAGCAAAGCTTTTTGTTTACCGGCAAATTATCCAGCATGACCCGTGACCAAGCCGAAGCAATGGTCACTGCGGCCAATGGTAAAAATAGCGGCGCGGTGAATGCCAAACTAGATTTTTTGGTGATTGGTGACGATGGCTCACCGCTGTATGGCAATGGACGTAAAGGCAGTAAGCAGGTCAAGGCCGAATCGTTGGTGGCGCAAGGTGCAGCGATTAAAATCATTTCTGAAACGGCCTTTTTGCAGATGCTCGCCGGACAAAGCCGTGCCGCCTCCACTGATCAAACCGTGGCGGGTTGTGAGGTGCTGTGGCAGATGATCACCGCACAGCCACAAAGCCCATCGAGTCGTTTGGCGATCCAATACATCCGGCATCATCATGCTGAATTGTGTTTGAGCCTGACCGACCGACCGGTCGATCCTGATGCCGTCATCCCCAAAGATTTCTTGATTTTTGAGCGTGTTGCGCCCTTATTGGCGCATATCTATAGTGAGATCCGCCAATTTGCGTTGGAGCTGGCGCGTTTTGAACTCAAACGCTGGCAGCCGACCACTGCGCAATTGCTCAGCCTTGCCGAGTCCAAACACGCTGAGGTGCAGCAGTTTGTGCATGCCGCGATTTTTGATGAGCCAGCCGCCGCTAACCAAGCTTATCATCTCGACGGCAGCAGCCTCGAAGCCGAGCTGGTTTATCGCTTATGTGATTCCAAACAACGCTTTGCCCGTCAGCTGGGTATGCAATTGATCAGTGGTTTTGCGGTGTTTCAAGCGCCCGATGTGCTGTTTCAACTCACCGAAAGCCATGACCGTGAGCTGCGTTATACCGTGCTGCGGATTTTGTGGCGGCTGTATCGTCATTACAGCACCACCGCCACATGGCAACCGAGCAGCACGCCACTCGTGACCCTCGGTAAAGCCAAAATTGCCGCTCAAGCGGCGCGTGCGGCGCTGCAAGGCACCGGATTACCCACCCGCCCCAGCGCATGGCCGGCTACACCCAGCCAAATGCAAGCCTTGCTCAAACGCTGGTTGTTTGAATTGCCACCGGCACGCCTTGCGCCAAGTGACCGCGAAGGCAAACGCCATCAGCCGATGTCGGCAAGCCGTGCCAAAACTGCACTGATTGACACTTTCCGCGATTTAGCAATTGAAGACGCCGATTTTGCCCAGCTCATTTTGCCTGTATTGCAAGCCTTTTGTGATTCACGCGGGCGTATGGAACAAGCGGCCTGCTTGGTGGCGGTGACTCGCATCACCCAAGCGCACCCACCGTTGGCAACTCACAATACTGCATTGATTTTAGGATGATAAATATATGAACCGCTATTGTTTTGCTTATCGCGGTCAGATCACTGGGCTGCTGACCCGTGATCATGATGCGCTGATGATTACCGCACATCCCGAACAACAAGCCACTGCGCTATATCGTTTCAATTTTAGCAGTGCCAAACCCGTGTTGACCCAAGTGGCGCTGCCTTGTGATGCGACGGCCTTGTGTGCATTTGATGCCGATCAGGTGGCGATTGCAGGGCGCACAGGTCAAGTGTGGCTGAGTGGTTGGCAAGATCAAAAACTCAAAGCCTTAGCGATTGAATTGGCGACAGCAGACGCGCCGATTATTGCCATGCGGCGCATGCAAGATGTGCTGCTGTTGCTACAAGCACGCCGCCTTGTGGCATGGCATATCCCCAGTCAAACCCAGCAGCTGTTTGAGTTGACACACACCGCAACGTGTTTGGCTGTATCTGCCGATCAGTTGTGGCTCGCAGTGGGTGATCAAGCTGGTGGTGTGCACACCTATGAATACCGCGAACAACTGGTCTGGAGTGCCTCCGCACCGATTCATCAAGCGGCGGTCACCGCCATTGCCTTTGAACCACAGCAACAGCGATTTTTTTCGACTGGTCTAGACCTCAAGCTGTACAGCACTCACGCACAAGGCGAACTGCAAGCCTTGGACAAAGGCCGAGGCAGTATGCACTCTCAGGTGATCAATGACCTGATCTGTGTGGGTGAGCGGCTATATAGCGCATCTGCCGACAAAACTGTTAAGTCGTGGCCGTTAGCCGGTGGTAATCCCAACAGCTGCCAAAAAAACTTGCTGGGTGTACAGCGTCTTGCCGCTATCAACATCCAAGGTGCACCGCATCTACTCACGGTCAATCACGATCAATCACTACGCGCGATTACCTTAGAGAGCAGTGGCAAATTGGGCGAGGTGGTGCTCGGCCTCTACGATGGCTACGCATGGCTCAAAGAGATGCTTGCGAGCAGCGATCCTAGCGATGTCAAAGCCGCTCTCGCCACGCTGCGCCAGTACAACGACCGTCCCGCGCTGCAACTGCTGGCAGACAGCCTGAAAAAATCCAGCAATCAAGATCAAGCCAAACGCCTGCTTGAGGTGCTGATTGATGCGGATCATCCCGACACAGGTGCACTGCTTGAAGAGGTGCTCAAAAGCCACAAAACCGATGAGATTCGCCTGAGCGCCTATCACGCTTTAAACGCCCGAGCATTGCAGCGTCCTGATCCGCTGCAACACAGTCAGATTGCCCTCGGCACGCAACACAGCGGTTTGGCACACCGAGCACTGGCTGATCTGCTGCGTTTTGCACGGCACACTGAGCTGTCGGCACGTCAACAGGCTCGTGCCAGCCAACTGATTCGTGAGGCGATCAACCACCCACAAGCCGATGTGCGCTTACTGGCGCTGTATCAACTCGAACAACTCGAATCCGCCCACGAATATCAATCGGCGGTGGGGGCCTTAAACAGTAAATTTACCGATACGCAGCGTGCTGGCCTCATTCGCCTGATGCAGCGCAATTTACTCGGTGATTTGGAAATCAAACGGCAGATCGTGGCACTACAAGAGCATCGCGATGCCCTGCTACGCCATACCGCATTTTGGGTGGCAATTCTCAGCCATCCCGAGCTCGCTGCGCAGCTACACGCCCGTGATGCTGAGTTTAGCCGCCCACTACAGGAGTTGGCACAGTTTCAACTGACCGAGCAACAGCCGATCAGTCCACTCACATTGCCCAAACCCAGCAAAGCACCGCTCAGTGCTGAGCAGCTCGAGCCTTTGCTACAAGGGCTCAGCAATCGTTTTGCCGATCTGAGCTTTGCCGCAGCCTATGGCTTAGCCTTGCTACAAGACCCCCGCGCATTTGGCATTTTGCTGCTATTATCGCAAGACAAAGAGGTGTCGATTCGGCGTGGGGTGGCGCAGGCCTTCGCCGCGTTGCAACTGCCTGATAGCCAAGCGACCTTGTCGCATTTGCTCAATGACCCCGACAGCAGCGTCCGCGATGCGGCGTTTATGGCCTTGGCACAGCTTGAGAAAAACCCGCTACGCCTTGCCGAACTCGGCTTTGCCAGCAAGCAGCAAGACATCCATGCCTTGGCACTCAAAACCCTACTCGATCACCTGACTGCACCGAGCCAAGTGGGCGTGATTGAGCGGATCAAACAAGGCTTACAGCGTCTGCAAGGTCAATCACCTGTGGATGACAGCCAAGCCGCGCTCACCGTTCTCACGCAAGCGCTCAATGATCCGTTTGAGGCGATTCGGATAGAAGCCGCCAAAGCTTGCCTGAATCGCCAATTGGCCGGTGATCGGCCAAGCACCTTGTTGCTACTACTGAATAGCCAATACCAAAACCTGCACCTTGATGTGCTGAATGAATGGATGGCGCAATATAAAAACAGCGCCACGCAGATGATGGATCTGCATGCTGATCCGCTGTTGGCACGTTTGATCCATGATCCATTTGAACCGATTCGGCAGCAGACCTTTGGCTTTTTAACATCTGAAAAAAAACGCTTTGATCCGCTGGCGGTGCTGCGTATGGCATTGGGCAGTGAATATCTGGATCTACGCCGTGCCGCGCTTAAACACATTCAACAAGAACGGCGTGCCGACACCCACGCCCTGCTTGGTTTGCTGCTCAGTGACCCCGACAGCAGCCTACGGGTAGATGCGCTGAATACTGCCTTACAACTTGGTCAACGTGACGCGCTGCATGCTGCGCTCGTCAGCACTTACAGCGACATTCAACTCGCCGCCGCCCAAGCCCTTGCCAAACAAGGCGATGTGGCTGCGTTTGCCGTGTTTGAGCGTTTTTTACAACAGCCTTGCCCTGAACTAGACAGCGAACAGACTTTATGGCTCAAACAAGTGCGTGCAGCATTGTCTGGACTGTCGCTGCTTGGTGATCCGCGTGGGTTTGCATGGCTGGTGGATTATTTGGCGCGGCCACAGGTGGATGTGAGCGCCTGTAGCGAGGGCTTGGTGTGGATGGCTTGCGCCGAGCACGCCGAGCAGTTGGTGGCTTATCTCAGCGATGCACGCACGACTGTGGCTGCCAACGCCGCGCTGGCGTTGGCGGTACACGGCGATGCCCGCGCTTGGCCTGCGCTCACCACTCACAGCAAAACATGGTCGGCAGCGCAGCATCTGATGGCGCTGAATGGCCTTGCTGCGATCCATCACCGCACCCTTGAGCCATTGCTTGCACAAAAGAACGCGCTATTTGCCAGTCAATGGCTGCTGGTCAGTCAACCACTGATCTGCTCGCCCACCCAGCCTAGCGAGATCATCCAAGGTTTGAGCAGTCGGGCAGGCAATACCGCCTTGCTGTGTGCGGGTCTATTGGCTTGTTATCATCAGCAGGCCGAGCGCTGGGCATATCTCACCCAGTATGTCAACCACATCAGCAAACAAGACTCCCCCAAATGGTCGGTCAGTGTCGAGCAACTCCAACAGCTTGCTGCGGTGTTGGTGTATGCACCAGCCACCGTGAAAGCCCGCGCCATCAGCCTGTTGCAGGTGGATGAACACACCACCTTTGGCGCATGGCAACTCGATCATCAGCGCCTACAACAACGCGATCAGGCCGCATGGCAACAGGCGTTGGCAGCCGCGCAAAGCGCATATGCACCGCTGGAGATGGCAGCCGCGCAGGTCTATCAGTGGCAATCGTTGGCCTTTGGGGCATCACTGGGGGTGATTCGTCAATCTGAACAATCGATTGCCAGCCGACACAGTGCGATTCGGCAATTATTATGGCTTGGTGGGCAGCAGCCGTTGCTACACGACAGTGTGGAGCGCTGTCTCAGCCCACTGCTCAATCATGATCTGCAAGAAATTCGTCAATTCACCTTTGAGCAACTGCGCGACAGTGGCATGGATCATCAGCGTTTGGCTGAACTGGCCATGACCTCGGTGCGCTCAGACATCGCCACCCAAGGTCTCACTTTGGCGATTGCCCAGCTCACCCCAGACAATGCCAGCCATAAGCTCAATCAATTGATGCAAACCAGCAGCCCGATCTTGTCGGTGGAAGCTTATCGCTTACAACGGCAACAGCACAGCGCTTTACAGGTCGCCCCAATGGCCTTGCACTCGTACTATGTGCCGCTACGCACCCAAGCGCTCAATGAACTGCGTTCTGAGATCAAACAGCCTGCGGTACAACAGTGTGTGGTGGATGCACTTGGCAATAGTGACCCAGCCACCGTATTACAAGCCTTTGTGTTGCTCGCCGATGTGCAATATCCCGCACTTGCCCCCATGCTGATCAGTCAGCTTGAGCAGAGTACAGACGAGCAGCAGCAACTGCGTCTACTCAGTCTACTGCGTCGGCTCAACGATGGCGCAAGGATCAATCCACAGTTGTTGGCCTATTTGGATCATCCTGAACGGCGTGTGAACGTGCGGCCTGTGTTGCAGACGATTGCCCACTATCGGGATGTGGCGATTGTGCCTGCGCTACTGCAGCGGTTGAGCACGCAAAAATCTGAGATTGAATGGATCATTGATGCTGTCGTCAACATCAGCGGCTATGACCAACCGTTGTATGACCGTGATGATGAGCAAGCCGATCAGTCGTGGCGTGAGCGGCAGTATCCCCGCCATGATCAGGTATTGATTGCGCTATTTAAGGCCTTGCTAGCGGAGCAAAGCTACGCACGTGCGGTCGATTTGCTCGGTAGTTTGGCATGGGCGCACAGCAGCGAGGTTGATGCGGTACTCTTTGCCGCACTGCAACAAATGCCTGCGACTCATCACTTGGCGATTGTCACCGCGATGGCGAAACGCGCCGACAAACGCCAAGGTGCACTCACCGGTTTGCAAACCGCACTGGGCTTAAACAACCCCGATGTGCAGTTTTTGGCTGCCGAAGCACTCGCCAAACGCGGACACGCGCAAGGCATCAGCATCTTACTCACCGCGATTGACCACAACCCACAAGGCAGTTGGCGGCAACGCGCGGTATTGGCGCTCGGCGAATTGGGTGATCAACGCGCCTTTGACAAATTGCTCAAACTCGCGGAAGAACAAGGCCATTTCTTGCAAGGCGTGGCCAGCGAAGCCTTGGGGCATTTGGCACACGGTGAACATGCGGCGCGGATTTTGCGCCTGCTCAAACAGGCACTCAGCCAAGTTTCGCCGTATAGCGATCAGGTTGAGTCGATTTTGCGCGGTTTGCGTTGGCTCAATCTGCCCGAAAGCTGGCTGTTGATTCGTGGGTTTATCCAAGATTCAGCGCAGCACAGCTACTACCAGAGCAAAGCGATTGCCTTGCTCAAACACCACGACAGCCCTGCCAACCGCCAGCTGTTGCTTGATCTGCTGCAATATGCCAACGATGATCTGGTGGTTGATGCCGCCTACAACACCGCGCAGTGGCTGTGGGGCAATCAAGACACTGACGTGTATGACTACGATGTGGCGGTGTTGCAAGGCGCGTATCCGTTGCTGCAAGAGCAGCGTAGCCTCACCCGTGTTACCACGCATGCCAGCACTACGCAGCTCCTTGCGTTGCTCAAACTGCGCACACAGGATGCAGATGTACGCGCCGCACTCAAACACGTGCTGCTGCAACGTGAGGATTTGAGCGATACCGCGCTGCATGATTTACTCAGCCAACCCGAGCAATCGTTGATCGAATTGGCGGCGCAATATCTGGCAGCGCATCATCAACACGCACAGCACGCCAGATTACTCGATCAGGTCATCCATCAAACCACCACGCTGACCCAAACATGGCAGCGTCTAGAGTCCATCACCGCACGCAGCATGCGCCAGCAACACGAGGCCGAGCACAGCGCGATTGCCTGTAGCCTAAATGCCTTGTGGTGGGTGGTGGCGCGTTTTGCTGCAAGCAACTCCCACACAGACGCCCTAATCGCTGGGTTATTTGCACCGATGGCATCGACCGCAAACAGCTATGTGGCGACTGTGCATCAGTGGCAGCAGATCGTACTTACGGCGCTGTTGTCACGGCCTAGCCTGCCGACGACATGGCAACAGACGCTACAAGGCGCACGCCGTGTGGTTGGGGGGGAACTTGCGGTATGGCTTGATCAACTCACGCCAACGAGCAGCCCACAAGGTGATCTGTACGAGCAACTGCTGCATCTGATCGAACAAGGTCAACATCAACGGCTTGCACACATCGCCCAAGATACGACACAAATTGACGCGATCCGCCTTGGTGCGATTGAAGGCTTGGGGCAAATTCATCATCCTGAGATTGAAGGATTACTCACCCATCTGACCCATGCACAAGATAGCGATCTGGCCAAAGCCGCATTTCGGGTATTACGCCGCTATCAACGCCGCCAAGCCCGCATGGCTGGAGTATAAAACATGACCGACCAACCACAGAACCAAACACCGCCGCACAGCATTGCCATGCACCTGTCCTATGCACAGGCCAGTGATGTGCATGGCGGTCATGTGCAACTGTTTGGGCAGCTACAACGCAGCGACGTGCAATTTCAGGCCAACATCAAACAGCCGATTTTATTTCGCGATGTGATGAGTGCATTATTTGGTGTAGTCAGTAGTGATTATCGCTATGTGCCCAAAGATCGCGCTGCCTATGCCGCCTATTTGCAACTGCGCCGAGGTCAGCAAAACCAAGGCTTATTTGCCGCACAACGCGCTTATTTTGATTGGCTGGTGCAAAATGATCCTTTGGCCTTGTGCATTCTCGATCCGGTCATCAACGTGCATGCGCACGGCGTGAGTTTTGAGGTATTTAGCCGCGACGAAGGCTGCTATGCACATCTGTGCCTCAAGCCTGAATTGTTTGAAAGCACTGCACCCACTCAATACGGCACCACCCACATCGACTATAGCGAAGCGCTGATTCAGGGTATTGAGTCGATCCGCAGCCATCGACACGCCAGCCTGTCGATTGGGCAACAGGCCACCAGTCTTGCGGTGAGCCGTGAACATACCGACGCGGAAACCATCCTTGAAAAACAAATCAACGTGCCGGTGTCGTGGTTGCGCGGTTTTCTACAAGTGCAATCGGCAGCGCAGCTCGCCCAAGATCGTTTTAGCCTACAACCGCTTGATCTGTACAATGTGCTGCATCATTTGCGCATGCACGCCGATCTCAAAGGCAAACGGCGTGGTTTGGTGATTGAGCTGATTCCGCAGCAATCCCCCAACCTGATCATCGAACCGAGTGGCACGGTGATCAGCAGCAAAGCCGCGCCGTATCAAGGCCGCCAAGCCAAGTTGATTCGACTGTGGGGGCGGCGGCGTTTGGCGCTGTTGCAACGCGCCCTGCCGCACACCGACCATATTGAGGTGTGTTTGCTCGGTCAAGGCATGCCCAGCTACTGGACGCTGTATGGCAAAGGTTTTCATCTGACCCTCGCCATGACCGGTTTTAGCGCCGCCAACTGGTCGCAAGCGCTCAATTTTGATTTGCTGGTACCGCGCACGCCACACAGTGAGCCTGAGCTGATCCGGCAAGTGGTCGATCTGCTCAGTACGCAAGGCGCACTCGGTTTGACCGATTTGGCGCAGCAACTCACACGCTCCATCGCGGATACCCGTCAAGCCCTACAAGAAGCCAATCAACATGGCTGGGTGATGTTTGATCTGGCGATGGGGGTGTATCGTCATCGTCCACTGACACCCGAACCGCTCGACATGGCGCATTTTCGCTATCGTCATCCGGCAGAGCAGCAGGCCTATGATCTAATCAGCCGTGCGGATGCCGTCCGCGACCTGAGCATCCGTGTGATCCCCACCGAAGGGATTGAAATTGGCGCGACGGTGGAGGTGGTTGAAGACAAACGCAGCTACAGCAGCAAACTCAAGCTCAATGAAGAAGGCATGGTCAGCAAAGCCGAATGTAGCTGTCATCAATTTTTGCAGCATGGATTAAGCCAAGGCGCATGTGCACACCTGATCGCACTACGCATGGCCTATGCCCATGATGTCGCCAGCCGCGACCCCAAAGCGGTGGTGCAAGAAACCCGCTTGTTTAGCCGCCGGCGCGGCGATCAGGTCGAGCAGATCCAGCTCACGCTCCATCAAAAACGGCTGATGCTGCAAACTGGTACAGCCCAAGCGAGCAAACGTCAGCAACTCGCCTTCAATCAGCTTGAGCAGGCGCAACAGGCGTATTTCAACAAGATTCAACAGCTTGAAACCGCAGGTTTCATCGAAAATACTGTGGGGTAATCCATGAGCGCACAACAACGCTGGCAAGAGATTGAAAAGGCTGGTGGCATCAGCAAATACGTGGATCAACAACTGCAAAGCAAAGGGTTTTGGGTCACCCGCCGCGCCACCGAGCAGATGAGCGACAAGGAGCTGGAAAAATACAAAAAAGTGCTCAAAGCCGAAGCCATCGCCAAACGTGATCTGAAAAAAGACGCGTGGCAAGCCTATCGCGCCACCCATATTGTGCATTTGGGCGAAGGCATTTATTGGAGCGACGACACCAGCGCCGACCGCTTTGACCTTGACAGCGCGGCAAAACGGCTGATGGACAATCAGTTGCCACAAATCCACAAAGTTCCTGAACTCGCCCAAGCACTGGGCGTCAGTGTGGCGCAGCTACGCGGCTTGTGTTATCACCGCAATGCCGCCGCAGACACCCAATATCAACGTTTTGAAATCCCCAAACGCTCTGGCGGGATGCGGGAAATTTGGGCGCCACGCCCCACCCTCAAAGCGGCACAACGTTGGGTGCTGCGCAATATCTTGGATCAGATGCTGGTGCATGGTGCCGCGCATGGCTTTTTGGCCGGTCGCTCGATTGCCACCAACGCCGCTGAGCATCGCGATAGTCAGGTGTTGGTGAAAATCGACATCAAAGACTTTTTTCCGTCGGTGAGCTGGCGGCGGGTGAAGGGCGTGTTTCGTCATGCTGGCTATCATGAACACATCGCCACGCTGCTGGCGCTGCTATGCACCGAATCACCGCGCCAAGTGGTGCAACATGGCGGCAAAACCTTTTATGTGGCGCTGGCCGACCGCTGCTTGCCACAAGGCGCACCGACCAGCCCTGCGCTGACCAATGTATTGTGTTTGCGTTTGGATCGCAGACTCACCGGCATTGCGGGTAAACACGGCTGGCGCTATAGCCGTTATGCCGATGATCTGACCTTTAGCTTGCCCAAGGGAGTAGAAGCAGATATTGGTCAGTTGCTCGGTTCGGTGCACAAAATCTTAAAACAAGAAGGCTTTTGCCTGCATCCCGACAAAACCCATATTGTGCGTCCTGCAGCGCAGCAACAAGTGACTGGGCTGGTGGTCAACGGCGATTTGCCGCCACGGGTATCGCGCCAACAAAAACGCCAAATGCGTGCTGCCATCCACAACCTCAAACTCGGCAAACCCTTGCCAGAAGGCGAAAGTATTGAACGGCTCAAAGGCTATGCGGCGTTTATTGCCATGACTGAGCCGGAATTGGGGCGGCAGATGTTGCAGCAATTAGGCGCAATATAAGCCTGATGCCTGATCTCGTCGTCTCCCACACGAGATCGGGACTTTGATCATCCGTTTGTTGCTGAGACTCACATGAAGCATCACTAAAACACCGTAGCCTCATGAGCGACGGTGTTTTAAACAGATCGGCATTACGTTTACACAGACGTTTGTGTTGTCAATGTTGCTTCCTCAGCGATGTGGGATATCACGGCAGCTTGCACACGCACCGCCACATACTTATGAAACGGTGTACGCGACAGCGGATCACAGTCTTTGGCCGAAATGATGCGATTAAGCGCAGGGCCAACCGCCGCCGCGCCGTTGTAACTGAGCCCATAACCATGCGGCAACGACACCATCCCCCGCCGCATCCCATCATCGTACTCCGCGACCACTTCAAGGCGACCTTGCGCGGTGCTGCAATAGGCTTGGCCGCCATCAGCAATCCCCAAATCCGCCGCATCTTGCGGATGGATGCGTAGTGCTCCATGGGGATCAACTTTACGCCATGCTGGATTGCGATAGATTTGATTGGCGTTGTAGCTGCGTCGCTCGCCTGCCGCCAACACAAATGGAAATTCAGGGCTGGTCACCGACTGCTGCATCGGTAGCGCGGCCAGCTCACTCAGCATTTCGGGAATCGCCAAATGCACTCGTTTGTCTTTGGTTTTCACCAACTGCCAAACATCACGGTATTCATGCTGACTAAATACCATGCCCGAACGTGACGCTAAGATGGACTCAAACAATACCGAACCGAGCGTCAACCGATTGCCCCGATGCCCAGCTTGCTGCACCGCTTTGGGGTGCTCGACTGCAAATTGAATCGCCAATGGCAACAAAAACGCTGCCGATGCGGCTTGATTAGGCAAGGTTTTACCCAAAGTGCGATACAACACCGACGCCGCATAGGGCTGCAATTTTTTCTGGCGCATCAAGGTGGCAAACAACGCCGCCACATAGCCCAAATGTTGGGCTGATGCTGGCTCATAGCGTGCGACTGTGGACAACAGTGGAAACTGGCGTGGAATTGCCCGCATCTTTTCCAATAAACGGGTATAAATTTCGGCTTCAGGCAAACTCTCACCAAGCGGTGCAAACAGCGGATGACGCAAATGAAAGCCGTTTTTGGGAAACTCAAGGTTAAAACCGGTAAATTCCCATTTTTCAAATTGCGACGCCGCAGGCAACACATAATGCGCCATCCGCGCCGTTTCAGTCATCGCCACATCGACCACCACCAATAACTCTAGTGATTCAAACGCTTGGGTCATCGCTGGTGTATCCGGCCACGTGAGGATCGGATTACAGCTATCCACGACGATGGCACGAATTCGCTGCTCACCGGCCTTGAGGATTTCATCGGGTAAAATATTGGGCGGTAAAATCCCTGCTATCGGGAACATCTGATGATATACACTGCGCTGAATATGCGCTTTACGCTCATCGGTATGTCCCAAAATCGGAATCAACGAGCTGTGCAGATTATTGCCGCCTTTGATGCCAAAATTGCCAGTGATCAAATACAGGAGTTTTTCGAGATAACCATTCAATGTGGTATTGATGGTGTGTTGAATGCCCAAATCAATCCGCACACAGGCCGAACTGGCAGTGGCAAAACGACGCGCCACAGCTTCGACTTGCGCTAGCGGCACATCGGCACGCGCCACATAGTCGGCAATTGGAATGTCACGAAAGGCACGCTCCACCTGATCAAATCCGGTGCAATGCGCATCAATAAACGCGCGATCATGCAAATTTTCACGCAGGATGATGGCGATCATCGCACTCATCAAAAACGCATCCGTACCGGATTTGAGCTGCACGTGAATATCGGCTTGTTTGGCGGTTTCGGTACGCCGTGGGTCTATCACCACCATTTTGTGGTTGTCGTCTTTCGACAGCTTCTGAAGCTTCTTGCGACATTGGTGGAAACCGTGGGTGTGCCAGGGGTTTTTGCCAAGATAGATTGCCACTTCGGCGTTTTCGCAGTCGCTGCGCACTGCGCCTGCAGAGGTGGAGCGAAACATCTGGTTATTGACCCAAATTTCGCCCGTCTTCTCTTGCGCAATTGGACTGGATCGATAAATGGAACCTAATGCCGCGCGAAAACCAGATCCATAAACACCGGAAATATGATTGCCCTGGCCGCCAGTAAGATAGAGTATCTTGTCGCCACCATAGATCTCTTTTATTGAGAGTAGTTTCTCGGAGATTTCTGCAATCGCGGTATCCCAGCTCACTGTTTCGAAGCTGCCATCAGCCTTCCGGCGCAATGGTTCGAGAATACGATCTTTGCCATTTTGGTAATGAGCTAAGCGACCAGCCTTATTACATACGTAGCCCTTAGAGCCTGGATGATTCTTATTACCTTTCACTTTGGCGATGGTGTTGTCTTCGCTTGGCAATATTTCTACGCCGCACATCATCTCACACAATATACAAGCCGAAGGTTTCCAGTCGCTCATAGTCAGATCCTCAATGCTGTCCTTATTATTTTTCTGGGAATCAATATAGAGCTGATTTACTGTACTCTGTTATTCAAAAACTTATTAGCACTGACAGTATTTCGAATAGGTCTTTGACGCCGAGTATCATTTTTTACTTTACAAAACAAAGAGATCTTTCGTGGTGGCAGAGAATGATTCGAATGAATTTTTCAAGCGGTTGCCAAGATTGATGGAACTCATGATATTACTTAAGATATCGTCGACTGATAAACGTTTATAATTATAAATATGAAAAAACTCATTGCGTCTCAGGATCCATTATTTTCGTGGGTTATCCAGCCCAACTATCTATACCAGTATGGATTGGAAATTGGTATTAAAAGTGAGAGCTTGCTCGAAGGCACTGGACTCACTATTGAAGATATTGATGACGTCGATCTGTACATTAATTGGGAGCAGTATCGGGACTTGGCTATTAATGTTGGTCGGCACGGTCCCGCGGATTG
>CALFYA010000309.1 GCA_937952925.1 uncultured Moraxellaceae bacterium | reverse complement strand
CAACCATGAAAACACTCAAGCTGCGCATCAAAGACAAACATGCCAAGGTGCTGATACAGTTGGCATCTGAAGCGAATTTTGTCTGGAATTATTGCAACGAATTGAGCTATAAACATCTGCAACGCACAGGCAAATTCTTCTCCGCATTCGACATTGCCACCTACACCAAAGGCGCAAGCAAATCAGGTTTGAGTTTGCACAGCCAAACCATCCAAGCCATCACCGAAGAACTGGTGACGCGGCGCAAACAATTCAAAAAAGCTAAACTGAATTGGCGGGTATCGAATCCCAAGTCCCCGAAAAAATCCCTTGGCTGGATTCCCTTCAAAGCCTCAGGTATCCAATATCAAAACGGCCAAATCAAATACGCAGGGCATTTTTTCAGCTTGTGGGATAGTTATGGCATCAAAAACCACAAGGTCAAAACAGGCTCATTTGTACAAGACTCTCGCGGTCGATGGTACGTTTGTCTTGTGGTCGATACACCAGAGCCGACGCAAAACACGGAAGGCAAGACTCCTGTAGGTATTGATTTAGGTTTAAAAGACTTTGCCACGCTATCGAACGGTCAAAAGTTCGAAGCCCAGCGCACCTACCGAAAATACGAACAAAAACTCGGTATTGCCCAACGCGCCAACCAAAAACAACGGGTTAAAGCCATTCACGCCAAAATTAAGAATATCCGCAAAGACTTTTTGCACAAACTCAGCCGTCAGTTGGTTAATGACCACGCGGCAATCTTCGTTGGTAATGTGAACGCCAAAGGTCTAGCACAAACCAAACTGGCAAAATCGGTATTGGATGCAGGCTGGACGGCGTTTAGAACCATGCTCAAGTATAAAAGCCAGCAGGCAGGGGTATGGTTTGAAGAGGTCAACGAAAGCTATACCACCCAGACGTGCCTTGCGCCATATATGGCTCATGCGGCTCACGCCACAACAGTCCGAAAGGTAGAGCAGGTCTTGGAATAAGAGAATGGACTTGTCAGCAGTGCGGTACACTGCATGACCGCGACGTGAACGCCGCACAGAACATTCTCGCGCTCGGACATGAGCGTCTTGTAGAAGGAATCCCCGTCTTGCGAAGCAGTGCTTCTCAGGTCGGGGAGGATGTCAAGATTGGTTAAAATAGATTCGGTGCCCTTGCCTGCTTTTCAGATAGTTGCTGCGAAATTCTCTCCTTTGCAGATTGCCATTGCTGTGGATCTGGAATATTTTGACTCTGTTGCGTATCAAAATAGGACTGCAATTCTTGTAATGTTTGGATGGGAAAATCACTCAAAACCAAACTGCCATCTTCATGCAAATTAAAAGCCAGTGCTTTATTGAGGTCTTTTCTGGTGCCTTCTGTCATTTGAGTATTATAAATGGTGCTTAGGTGATCTGCGCTCTCTGCTGCCTTAAGAGTTGATTTGACTAGAGTATCCATATAAGCCAAGCCAATTCTTGGATTTTGGTCTGACATCAAAATAACCTGAGGTATAAAGCCAGAAACATCACTTGGTTTGGCATATTTAAAATAAGACTGTATAGCAAAAGAGCCTAATCCTTGAGCATCTTCTCTCGTTAAACTTGACCTCATCTCTTGAGAAAGTGCGGCTGTCCATGCAGCATAAGTCGCACGATCAGGCTGTTGACTCACTGAGTTAGCAATTTCTATCAAATCATGTCGATAAGATATGGAGTCAGTGCCTGAGGAAATTAGGGCAGAATAGGTATTTGCAATATCGTGTGAAATGGTTGGATTATTTAGATACATTAATTTATCCTTGATCAGCGCCCGAAAAACATTATCATCGCCTACCCATGGATAGGATTTAAACATGTCCCATAAAATTTGTGCTTTCCGATTGGAAGGGATTTTTGAATTATTAATAATATTACGATCAATATAGGATGATACTTTGTGAATGTAATCCTGTACAGGCCGAGGGTTGGCCGCTACAATTGCTTTCGTATTATGTTGAGAAAATGGGAAGTTATTGAGAAGATCAAACAGGGCTTGCTGTTGATTTTCTCCTACAAATTCGCTATCGGAAACATCAGTCATTTGATCATTCATTTTAGGATTTATTTTTTTGTTCGACTCAGTCGAATTTCGTTGGGTCAACTGATCGATTGACTTTGCTTGAAAATAGACCATGTTTGGATAAAACCACCACCCGACGGCGGATAGTGCAAAGATGATCAAAAAACCAATGACCACCAATAAAATTTGTTTTTTCATTCAATAGCTCTGGAGGTGAGTGGATCACATAAATTCTCATCTATTCGTGCAGGAAAATTGGGTCTGCACAAATAGATGAGTGTAACTCTAAAAACCTAATTCAGACATAAGGTCGATAAACATACAAGACTTTAGCACCCAAATCCCCCATACCCTTATCAGTAACATTATTGGATTGATAGGTGAGACGGATGTTGTTGTATTTCATGGTGGTGGTAATGTCCCAGAATGATTCTGGGCGAACCTCTGTCACCACTGTCGTATGGTCTACTGCGTTACTTGTGCCGCCAATCACATAATCAAAATCAGCAAATACAATATCACCAACTTTAATTTTTTTGGGATCTAAGACTGTAATACTGCCATTCACTAAAGCTGTTTTTGTGACTAAGCTTAGCCGTGCTCCTTTTGTCTGTGAGCTACTGCTTGAATAACTAAACATAGCTTGTGCCCCACGCCAAGGTGCAGACTGGCAAGTATTCGTCACCGAATTGCATTTATAAAAAAGACTGGCGTTTTGAGTGGCTGTGACCGTTGCAGAAGCCGTGAGAAGGGCTTTATTCAGTGAAGGTGCTGAGGTATAACCAAGCAATCCGCCAGAAATAGATTGATTGCCAAAATTGGTGCAATTACCACCCACACCGCCTACATTAATAAAGGGATTTGTTGTCGCTCCATATGATACGTTGTAGTTTGTTACAGCATAATTTGCGGCGGTTGTGCTGTTGTAGGCAGCGTGAACATTTGCAGCACACAACAGAAACACAGCAGAAAAAACATTAATATTCATAAGAACTTTCCAGATTTGATTAAATTTAAACCTATAATATTTAATTTTATTATAAAAGTCAATTTAAAAAAATTAATAATTGATTAAATTAATCAAAATCAAATATTTAGCCATAAAAATCTTTCTTCATGTGCAAGTCTTCTAGACTATGCTATAAATGTTTCAAAAGTTTGCTTGGGATAGCCATCATGCGTCAATTCACCCTCGCTGCATTCGCAGCCCTCACCGCAGCTGTTGCACTACCTGCCCATGCCGACATGATTGGCATTTATGCCAGTGCTGACTATTGGCAATACGATGGTCGTGCTGATGTGGCACAAACCGGCAAAGACAAAGAGTCGTTTAGCTTTGATCAGCAAGAACAGGCATCGGTTGCGGTGTCGTTTGAGCATCCGGTTCCACTGATTCCCAATGTGCGGGTGCGTCATACTGCCCTCAAAGGTTCAGATACCATCAACTCAATCTTGTTTGAATTTGATGATCAAAAGTATGTGGGTGATGTCAGTTTTGATCTCGACTTTACCAGCACCGATTTGATTTTGTATTACGAAGTTTTGGACAATATTGTCAGTGTCGATGTGGGTTTGGCAGCCAAACAACTCGACGGTGATGTGACCGCCACAGGTAAAAATGCGCTGCTGCAAAGTGTCAGCCAGACTGTATCGTTTAAAGAAACCATCCCGATGGCCTACCTGTCTGCGGGTGGTAGCTTGCCGTTGACTGGCCTGAGCTTTAAAGCCGAAGCCGCAGGGATTACCTACAACGGTTCGAGCATTACCGATGCCCAAGCAGAGATCAAATACGATGTGATTGATAATCCCGTGATTGATATTGGTCTCAAAGCAGGTTATCGCCAGTTGTTGATCGACTTGGAAGATGTCGAAAAAACCGATGCGAAGCTGGATTTCAAAGGCCCTTATTTGGGTGTTGAGTTCCACTTCTAAGACGTGGCGTCTCGACGTCACGATACACCCGCCAGTCGAGGTTGACTGGCGTTGCAACACACGGATCACCCTGTGATCGATTGAAAAGGATGTCCTCTATGCGTATCAGCAAAACACTGCTGCTTGTGCCGCTTCTCGCTGGACTTGTGGCCTGTAGCACCACTCCCAAAGCCCCTGCGGTGGTGGCAGGTGGATACACGGCGATTGCCCCCACCGATACTTATGTGGTCAAAGCCGCACACGTTGCCGTCGAGACCCAAGCCAACAACAGCAAGCAAGCGCTACAGTTGATCGAAGTGCTCGACGCCAAACAGCAAGTGGTGTCTGGAGTCAATTATGAGCTGCTGCTGAGTGTTAACGTGGCAGGTCAAGTGCAACGCGTCAAGGCCGTAGTGTGGTGGCAAGCATGGTCACCCACGCCCTATCAGTTGCAGTCTTGGACTGTGGTGGCGTAAGCAAAAGGCCAGTTCAACTGGCCTTTTTGATTTAGACTTTGGCAATATGCCGAGGTCGAAAGCCCATCGCCAGCAAACCGGCCGCATACGCGCCACCACCCGCCACACACAAGCCCAATAGCGCCAATACCCGTACCAGTTGGTGTGCATCAGTGGGATAGTAGGGCAGTGCAAACCACAGTACGGCCACCATCACCACATTGCCCACCCCATAACGCAGCATCAACACGCGCCAATGCCCACCAAAGCGATACACCCCCTGACGATGCAAATAGCCATACAACATCGCCGCATTCACACACGATGCCACAGTCGAGGACAGCGCCAACGCCACATGCGGTGCGTCATAGTCAATCCATTTAAACCCGCCAATCAGCACCACGTTGAGCGCGATATTGACCCCCACTGAGATCAGGCCGATTTTGACCGGTGTCTTGGTGTCTTGCCGCGCATAAAACGCTGGTGCAAACACCTTGATCAACATAAAGGTCAAGATACTCAGCGACATGCCTTGTAAGGCCAGTGCGGTCATCGCCACATCATGTGCGCCAAACTCGCCGTGTTGAAACAAGGCTTGGATGATGGGGCTGGCCAACATAAACATCGCAATACTGGCCGGAATCCCGACCAGCACGATCACTCGTGCTGCCCAATCGATCAGGGCGCGGAATTTTTCCATGTCTTGCTCGGCGTTTTTGGCCGACAATGCGGGCAAAATCACGGTGGCAATTGCAATCCCAATCAAACCGAGTGGTAACTCAGTGAGGCGCTCGGCGCTATACAGCCACGTCACCGAACCGGTCTGCATAAACGACGCCCACACGGTATTGAGCAACAAATTGATCTGCACCACCGACACGCCAAACAGCGCGGGTAGCATCAACTTGAGAATGCGTTGTACGCCTTCGTGTTTAAAATCGACTTTGGGTGGAATCAGCAGTTTCTTTTTCCACAGCTCAGGGATTTGGATCGCGAGCTGAAGCACACCGGCCACCACCACCGCCCAACCGAGCGCCATAATCGACGGATCAAACAGTGGCGCACACCACCACGCCGCAGCAATCATGGTCAGATTGAGTAACACCGGTGCAAACGATGCGGTGGCAAACGAGCCGTAGCTATTGAGGACGCTACTGGCAAACGCGGTCAGCGACATCAGCAATAAATACGGAAAGGTCAGGCGCAGTAAATCCACCGCCAATGCAAATTTGTCGGGCTGATCGGCAAAGCCGGGTGCAAACAACCAAATCACCGCCGGAGCTGCGAGCATGGTGATCACCGTGAGTACCGACAAAATCAAGGTCAGTGAACCGGCTGCACGACTAATCAGAATCTGCACATCTTGATGTAGTTTTTTGGTTTTATATTCGGTCAATACAGGAATAAATGCTTGAGAAAACGCGCCTTCGGCAAACAGCCGCCGAAAAAAATTGGGAATTTTAAAGGCGACCAAAAACGCATCCATGATGCCGCCCGCCCCAAACACATTGAGCAGCACCATATCGCGCACCAAGCCGAGGATGCGCGACAGCAAGGTCATTGCACTGACAATAAACGTCGAACGCCACATGATCGAGGCTCAAAACATAAAGGCGCTATTGTAGCGCCTTGTGTCTGGCAAAAAACCACTTAACGCGGATTGGCAGCTGCGCTTTGTGGGACATTGAGATTGATAAATGGCGTCGCGCCTCCACTGACCTGTGGCAACACCCCATTCCATTTTTCAATCGCTTTCATGCGTACATAGGCTTCGCCGCCTTGCTCTTTGATCGCTTGCGCTTGGATGCGAATGGCTTCCGCTTCGGCTTGTGCCATGGCGATTTTTTGCTCAGCTTCAACACGAATCCGCTCAAGGTCGTTTTTGGCTTTGAGCGCGTTTTGCTCGGCGGTTTGTTTGGCTTCAATCGCTTCATCAAACGCTTGGGAGAAGCTAAAGTTGGTGATTTGGATGTCTTCGACCACCACATTGTATTGGGTCAGCGATTGGCGTAAGCCATTGGCAATTTCCGATTTGACCACATCACGGCGCACCAGCAGCTCTTCTGCCGAAAAGCGTGCAATCACCGCTTTGACGATTTCTTGGATGCGTGGGGCAATCACTTTTTCTTCGATATCTAGCCCAAAACGGGTGTAGGTGTCTTTGAGGCTGGCCGCTTGCAAATGGTAGTTGAGCGCGACTTCGGTCGTCACGGTTTGCAAATCGCGTGTGCCTGCGGTGGCGGGAGCATGCGATTTTTGCGTGCGAATATCAACACGGATCAGGGTATCGACCATTGGTAGTTTGGCGTGCAGGCCATCGCCCACAATATCTTGGACTTGTCCAAAGCGCAGCACGAGGGCGCGTTCACCCGCAGAGACGGTAAAAAATGTCCCACTGAGCAGTATCAGGCCAACGATGGCGCCGATGCTGCCGATCACGATTTTTTTAATCAAATGGTTGGGCTGGATGCTCAGCTGTTTGCTCATACGATGACCCTTGAAAGTGTTGATGTAATTGTTGTCTGACCCGTTGCCAATCAAAGTACAGGCCGGGATCGGTTTTGCGCTGGGGCGCAATGTCGGAGTGTCCGGTCAGATGGCTGCGGGTCTGTGGATAAGCCTGATGCAAGGCCAGCAGCAGTGGCGTGAGCGCCTGATATTGTGCATCAGTAAACGGCAGATCATCGGTACCCTCTAGCTCAATGCCAATCGAATAATCGTTGCAGTTGTCGATGCCCAAATAACTTGAGCGCCCCGCATGCCATGCCCGATCATCACACGACACCAGTTGAATCACCTCGCCGGTACGCATGATCAACAGGTGAGCAGACACTTGCAAATCGGCAATGGTGGCAAAATAGGGATGGGCTTGTGGATCTAAGCGGTTTTGAAAAAACGCCTCGATATAGCCACCGCCAAACTGTGCAGGGGGCAAACTGATGTTGTGCATCACGATCAAACGCGGCACTTGACCGTGTGGGCGTTGATTAAAATTGGGGGAAGGTACATGGCGAACGTTCTCGCCGTGTAGCCATCCTTGCATGATTGTCAGAGTCATTAAGCAGTCAGTTGACGTAATCCACCAACCACCGATTCTAGCGCACGGTCGATAATTTGCGGTTGTTCTTCCACAATCCGCGCCCGACCTTGGCTAAATTCGACCGCCAGCTGCATCTGCGACATTTCAGCCACTTTGATGCCACGACGATTGGCAAAAATCAGCTTTTCACTGGTGCGAATCCGCGCCACGAGCTTATGACGATCACGCCGCTCACTGTGGATAAACTCAATCCACGAACCAATATTGAGCTGTTTGACCGCAATCACATGGCGATCACTGGCTGGCAGGGTTTCACCTTCATAGATCGAGGAGATTTCGGCTTTGGGCAACACCAAGCCTTTGACACTGCCTGCCCCAGATTTGAGCGCTTGATCGACCGGTGTGCCGACAAAGTCTGGCTGGGCTTTGGCGGTTTCGGGGTCTAAGATCTCCACCACCGGCGTATCAAAGCCATCGATGATTTCTTGGTGGACTTTGGCGATTTCACGCAGCAAGGTCTCCGTCTGCAAGGTATCAAAATGTACCGACACCAAGCCTTTGCGCAAGCTATTGGACAGCTTGGGCGCAACCCCACGCAGGCGTTCCACCCACTGCGCATCACCCGCCGGTGGCATCACTGACCAAATCAAGGCATCAACCACCTTGACCGCTTGCCGCCACGATTCAGATTCGGTGCCTTCTTTGAGGCAAGCCAAATACAACACATGCCGCCAGCCTTCTTGCAGCAGACGCACTACGGCAAACGGCAGTTTGCGGCCATTGAGACGGCGATTGAGGGCTTGTTGCACGATGGTACGCGCCATATCGGCACGCGCGCGGTTTTCTTCGGCTTCGCGGGTACGTTCGTCTACCGCAGCCACGCGGGTTTGTTGATCGTTGTAAAATGATTCAAAGCTTTCAAGCAGTTGATCAAAAATACTAATGTCATCTTCAAAGTCATTGAGGATGGTAAACACGGTTTCTTCGAGTTTTTTATACAACTGATCACTGCTTTTGGCTTGCTCATCCCAACCAACACCCGCTTTGGCCAGACTGTTGAGCAGGCGGCGTGCTGGATGATCTTCGGTCTTAAAGAAAGTGTCGTCTAAGATCGCCACTTTAAGCATCGGGATCTGCAAGCGACCGAGCAATGCTTTCATGGCGGTGGGCAGGTCTTGATCATCCAAGATGAAGTCAAACATCATCGAGACCAAGTTGATCACGTCGGTGTCTTTTTTGCCCAGCATCTCGACCGTATCGTCATCGTTGCGCAGTTGCTGACGAATACTGTTGCGCACTTCACTGACACTGGGTGCGGTGGGGTCTTGATCAATATGAGTACGTGGCTGGATTTCTTGCAGGCGGGTCAACAGCTCAGTCAACACTGGTGTGGCGACCATTTGTTCCATGGCCATCGGGTTGACGTTTTGCGGCATCAACGACACTGACGCCACACTTTTGCTGATCTGAGCAAAGTATTCGGCTTGTTTGATCAGGGCTTCAGGATCGACGATCACTCCCCCACCGGGTGCGCGTTGTAGTACCGGAAAGCCTTGCTCGTCCACAAAGCTTTGTTGGCCTGACCCTGTCGCGGCTGCACCACCAGCGCCTGCATTTTTTTGATTCAGATCACGGATGTCTTTGAGCACATCCACCAAGTCAGGTTTGTCGGCTTTGGCTTTGCCACCGACATCCATGTTGCGGATGGATTTGTCCACTTCGGGGACTTTGGCTTGCTCAAGTGCATTGGTAATCAGCGCTTTGAGTGGTGCCACTTGCAAATCGGTGCTAAACATCCGCACCAAGGCCACTTTTTGCTGGGGGTTGAGCAGGAGTACCGACATGCATTCGAGCATGGCTTGCAAAATGGTACGCGGATGAAATGGCAGTTGGCCGACTTCATTGAGTGCTGGAATCAAGGCTTGCAAGCGACTAAAGGCATCCCCAAGCGCCGGCTCTAAGCTACCGGCCAAGCGTGCACCTGCGGTATCGAGTGCGACATTGACTTCCATATCGGCGGTATCGACCAGTGACATGGAGGAGAAGTCGAGGGTGGCGGTCAAGCCTTCTTTTTTTTGTGCCAATTGCGAGAAGCGGTGCAGCTGGCCGTCGAGTACACCGGCAATCCGTGGCTCAATCTGATCACGGTTACGGCGCAGCTCCAAAATAATATCCATATAACGTTGCTGTTCGCCATCGGGCAAACCACTGCACAGCAACATGATCTTGGAGGGCAATTCATCCAAGAAACGTAAGAAGTTGGGTTGAAAAAAATCACTTAGCCCTTGGCGCAAGGCATCGTTTAGGCGCAGCAAAGTGGCTGGCCCTGGCACAACTTTGGTCTGGCTCATCATGGCTTCATGCACAATATTCTGAATTCCTGTAGGCTAATATATACCGCAGTACAGCGATTGGCACAGCACATAATGTGTACCACTCCACATTTTGCCGCCAAATTGTGTCCATTTTCCCTTTTTTCTGACGACCTGTCCTCATGATTTCGACCGAAACCCTGAACGATGCGATCCATCAGAATATCCACGCCGCACTGCGCGAGGATATTGGTGCATTAGACATTACCGCACAACTGATTCCGCAAACCCAATACGCCCATGCTCGGATTATCACCCGCGAACCGATGATTCTGGCGGGGCGTCCGTGGGTCGATGCCCTCTTTGCTGCACTAGATCCCACCGTTGAGGTGATCTGGCTCGCAGCAGAAGGAGCGCAACTGCAAGCCAATGATGCCATTTTTGAACTCAAAGGTGCTGCACGTAGTTTGCTGACTGGTGAGCGGGCTGCCCTAAATTTTATTCAAACCCTCTCAGCAGTCGCAACCCGTGTTTCACAATATGTTGCACTCGTTGAAGGATTATCCACCAAAATTTTGGATACTCGCAAAACTTTACCGGGTTTACGGATCGCCCAGAAATATGCGGTGACGGTGGGTGGTGGTCAAAACCATCGGATTGGTTTGTATGATGCGTTTTTAATTAAAGAAAATCATATTATGGCAGCCGGTGGCATTGCGTCCGCTGTGGCACGCGCCCACGAGATTGCCCCAAACAAACCGGTGGAAGTCGAAGTGGAAAATTTTGCTGAGCTGGCGCAAGCGCTGGCGGCGGGTGCGGATATTGTGATGCTCGACAATTTTAGCCACGACGATATGCGCCGTGCAGTGCAGCAGGTCAATGGCCGCTGCAAGCTTGAGGCGTCTGGCAATATTACCGATGCGACCTTGCGCGCTGTGGCCGAAACCGGTGTGGATTATATTTCGATGGGCACCATCACCAAAGACATCAAAGCGATTGATTTGTCGATGCGGATGATTGGCTAAGTTGGTCTGCCCCTTCCTTGTGGGAGGGGCAGACTAGAGGGCTTAGTGCGCAGTTTGTCCGCGCATTTTTTGGATGAACATCACCACCGCCAGCGTGATGGCACCCGCCACCACACCAATCAAGCCGTTGAGCACCGCACCGGTGAGGCTCGAAAATAAACCGGTCAAATGAGATAAATCTTCAACCCCATGATGCAGTGCAGGCACGCCGTGCACCAAAATCCCACCACCGACCAAAAACATCGCCAAAGTGCCCGCTACCGACAAAAACTTCATCAGTTTGGGTGCGGTGGCGAGTAAGCCACGTCCAAGCGTTTGCACCGGTTTGCTGGGTTTTTGCATCAAATACAAACCCGCATCATCCATTTTGACGATCCCTGCAACCAAACCATACACCCCAATGGTCATGCCCACCGCAATAATCACCAAGACAGCCACTTGGTTCATAAAGCTTGCCGCAGCCATCGTTCCTAGCGCAATCACGATAATTTCCGCCGACAAAATAAAGTCAGTACGAATCGCACCTTTGATTTTGTCTTGCTCCAGCGCAACTAAATCCACCGTGGGATCAGCAATCGCCACCAATTTATCGTGGTGCTGTTCGGCAGTTTCGGGGTGCAGCCATTTGTGGACGAGCTTTTCGACCCCTTCAAAACACAAAAACAACCCGCCAATCATCAACGGGATGGTGATCAACCATGACCAGCCCATTTGGCTAGCAATAAAACTCAGCAACAGTGCAACCGGCACCAAAATCGCTTTGTTAACCATTGAGCCTTTGGCGACCGCCCACACCACGGGCAGCTCACGATCGGCGTTCACCCCTGTGACCTGTTGGGCGTTGAGCGCCAAATCATCGCCCAACACCCCCGCGGTTTTTTTGGCGGCGACTTTGGTCATCACCGAGACGTCATCTAAAATGGTTGCAATATCATCAAGTAACGTGAGTAAGCTTGCCCCAGCCATGATTGTTCCCCCAGTAAAAAGGCTGCCGAAGCAGCCCCAATTGATTTTAGTGATGGCTTGCCATCATTTCGCCCATGCGTACCACACGATCGGCTTGTAGGGTGTCATCCCACGTGACCGTGTTGGGTTCAAACAGCACAATTGCGGTGGAGCCTAAATAAAAGCGGCCAAGTTCAGCGCCTTTGCCCAAGTACAAGTCGTGCTGCTGACGTTGAACGGTGCCATTGGGAGCCGCTTTGCCAGTGGCGACGGTTTCAATCCCCGCCACGATCATCGCACCCACAAGCACGACTGCCATCCGACCGGCTTTGCTGTTGTGCTCGGTATCAAACAAGCACACCATACGCTCATTGCGCGCAAACAAGCCATCGACGTGCTGTGCGGTGGTGCCATTCACCGAGAACAGCTCACCAGGGATATATAACGTTTCGGTCAGGCGACCGGCAAACGGCATGTGCACACGGTGATAGTCACGCGGCGACAGATATACGGTGGCAAATTCACCATGTTTGAAAGGCGCGGCGAGTGCGGCATCACCGACTAGTTGCTCGACCGAAAACGACTGGCCTTTGGCTTGAAACACCGCATCACCGTCGATGTGACCGAGTTGCGAAATCGCACCATCGGCAGGACTCACCACCGCATCGACTGCCGCAGCAATCGGGCGCACGCCGTCTTTGAGTGGGCGGGTAAAAAATGCATTAAAGCTTGAATAACTGGCCAAATCAGGATGGGCGGCCAAGCTCATATCGATGTCATATTGTTTTTGGAAGCTGCGGATAAACGCTTGGCTGATGGTGGGGTTTTCACTCGCGGCCAACATGCCCACCAAACGGCTTAAGCCATGTTGTGGGGCAAGGTGTTGAAAACCAATAAAGCTGTGGCGTTTGAGTGTGGTCAACAGACTCAAGGTTGTTCTCCAGTATGAATTGGGGTATCGGTGCGGTTGCCCCATTCGCTCCAGCCGCCATCATAGGCACAGATCGGTAGACCCAAGATCCGCCCCACCACATAACTGAGTCCCGAGCGATGGTGGCTTTGGCAATAAGTGACAATCAACGGTTGTGGTTGACGAATGATAGCGCGTTCAGTCAACGCTTGCCGAATCTGATCAAGCGGTTGTAAGCGCAGTTGACGCTCGCGATCCATCAGGCTCGTCCATTCATAATGTACGGCATCGGGTAGATGTCCACCGCGCCGTGCAGTTAGACGATCACCACAATATTCTTCCCATGAGCGGCAATCCCAAAATATTGGGCGTTCTGCCAACGGTGCAGCGAGCAGTTGCAGGATCTCGGCGCGTTCAATCCGTGGGGCAAAATTGGGGGTGAGGGTGAGGTGTGTGGTGGGAGAGGTCGTCACTTCACCGCTATCGGTGGGTAAACCTGCGGCCAACCACGTGTGAATGCCACCATCAAGCAAAGCGAGTTGCTCAAAGCCCAACACTTCCAGCGTCCACAGCAAGCGACCTGCCCATCCGCCACCTTCATCGTCATACACCACGATATGTTGATCAAGCTGTAGACCTAGCTGCTCAACCATCTGCTGCAATCGTGCCAGATCAGGCAAACTGCCCAGCGCATCAGGATGACCACTCATTAAGGCGGCTCGATCCACCCAGCGAGCTTGTGGCAGATGGACTTGTGCATACACCGCAGCACGTCCCACATCCAAAATCACCCATGTGGGATCAGTCAGATGTGCATGTAGGGTCTGCGGATCAATCAATTGTAGGGTGGTTGTCATCTCTGCCCACGATCTATTTCACCTAGGCTGCACTCTACAAGAAGCAGGCCAATCGGGCTACCATGCGCCAGACAAAAGAGAGGAGCGACTTGATGCGGGCATTGATTCAACGGGTTCGTGAGGCACGAGTTGAGGTAGACGGCCAAATCATCGGGCAGATTGAGCAAGGCTTATTGGTGCTGGTGGGATTGGGGCATGGTGACACGCTCAGCACTGCGCAAAAGATGCTCGACAAGTTGCTGGCGTATCGGGTGTTTGCCGATGAGCAGGGCAAAATGAATCTGAATGTCACTCAAGTGAACGGTGGGCTGTTGCTGGTGTCACAATTTACCCTGATGGCGCAGACCCACAAGGGCTTACGACCGGATTTTGGGGGTGCGATGCCCCCTGCGGCAGCGGCACAGCTGTTTGCACAGTGGGTCGAGATTGCCAGAGCACGTTACCCCCATGTGGCCACCGGTCAGTTTGGGGCAGATATGCAAGTTCATTTAATCAATGATGGTCCTGTGACATTTATGTTGGAGGTCAATGCTTGATGCAATGAAATAAAGACCCATTTTTAAAATAGGCCGTTCAATGAGAGTGATGGTGTTGTTTGACAATCAAGGTGTTGGATGAGCAGGATTAAAAATGCCAACGTTTTGGTTTAAGTCAGGCAAAAACGGATTATTTGCCTGATTTTATTTTGTATATTTTTGTGCTGGCAGTTGTTTGTTGGACAAACCTCCAAAGGGTTGTTTTTAATAAGGCATTCCTTGATTTTTATCAATTTGAAATCCCTTGATTTTTTAGATGGTCAATCGGGTTGTCTGATCACGATTTTCAAGAAAATCTAATCATTTGCAAAAGATTGAATGCTTGAGCTGAATAAATCAAATGGTTTCTTGAAATATCAATATTAAACAATATTTTATGGGTTTTTGAGGGGTGAAGGTTTTATGTTAATTTGATTTTAGCGAGAGATCGCAGATTGAGAATCAGTTGAAACATGGAGTGAGTCTGATGAGTAGTTTAGTGCGTTTGGTGTATGTCAGTCGGGCGCTATTTGTGCCAATGGCGCAAACCTACGGCATCGAGCCTGCGGTGACCAAAATCCTGTTTGAGTCACGCCGTCAAAATATCCAACGGGGCTTGGTGGGTGTGCTCTATTATGGCAATGGCTATTTTTTGCAATGTATTGAAGGAGAGAAACTGCACGTTGATCAGTTGTATGAAAAGCTGCAACGCGATATCCGACATACTGATCTAAAAGTGCTGTCATATCTGTCGATCAGCCAAGTGAGTTTCTATCAATGGCGGATGAAATATATGCCGATGGATTATGCCATACAAACGTTGCTCAAACGCTATGGCATGGCGCAGTTTAATCCGTATCAATTGAGTGCGGATGCGGTGACAGCATTGTTGTATCAAGCCGTTGATGGTCATGAGCCAGTGATTGCAGGGCAGCTGGTGGGGGATGTGAGTATCCAAGCGCAGTTGGTTGAAGAGGAGATTCAACGTGAAAGAACCATTACGATGGTGGCTGTTGGGTTTTTTATTTTGTTGGCATTGTTTTCGATCTCGATGATTATGCTGTCTTTACAGTTGGGATAAGCATGCTGCGCTGGATGATCAGGTCATGACCGTCAATACTGGTGATGACCTCTGGTCTGAATTCACCCGACAAGTCATTGCTGAATATTTATTCTTATTTTTTTTATGCTATACCTAATGAGTGATGCGCACACAAAATAAAAACGTGCGATTTGTCACGGTTTGACGTGATTTGTATGGAAGCAGGACAGCATGAAATTGAAGCAGACCTTGTTGTTGAGTAGCCTTGCCTTGGTAATGCAGGTGGCAAGTGCAGCGCCCAATCCCTTGATGCTGGGCAACTGGCGTACCATTGATGATAAAACTGGTTTTGCCAAAGCAATTGCTGAGGTCAAGCAAGAAAGTGATGGCTCTTATAGCGCGACGGTGATTCGCGTGGTACCACGACCGGGTTATACGCCCAAAGAGCTGTGCCAAGATTGTCCTGCACCGTTTACCAATAAGCCGATTATCGGCCTGAAAATCATGTGGGGATTCAAGCCTGATCCCAAGCGTGACAATGCCTTTGTCGATGGTCATATCCTAGATCCACTCAATGGCAAGGTGTACAAAGCCAAAGCACGTGTCACGCCGGATGGTCGTCGTTTGGCGATTCGTGCCTATATTGGCATTTCGGCGATTGGTCGCACCCCGATCTGGATTCGCGATGGATCTGAGATTGGTACAGATGGCTTGGGTCGGATGCCAACAGCCCGATAACTCCATCAATTTTCTCGTACAATCACGCCGAACTGATCTGAGTGTCGGCTGATGTTGTGGGTGTTTTTTACGGTCATGGCTGCGTTTATGCAGGCATGGCGCAATGCGTTTCAAAAACAATTAAGCACCACGGTAGATGCCTATGGCGTCACCTTGGCGCGGTTTATTGCTGCCTTTCCCTTGGCCGCGGTCTACTTGTGGCTGCTGTATCAGTATCAGCCGGTTGCCCCCGTCGAATTTACCCCGCGCTTTTGGCTATATATCGTGATCGCGGGCTTCAGCCAAATTTTGGCGACCGTGCTGATGGTCAAATTGTTTCAACAAAAAAACTATG
>CALFYA010000308.1 GCA_937952925.1 uncultured Moraxellaceae bacterium | reverse complement strand
CCTATCACCTCAGTGTACCGGTTTGGGTGTTGGCCTATCAGTGGCCGGTGTATCAGTGGACGCGTGAGATCACGCTTGAGCACATTGGCGAGCCAGACCCCAGTTGTATTTTGGTGTGGCGCAGTCGTGAGCATCATCTCCAGCAAATCCAAGTCAGTCCGATTGCAGCGTTTTTGATTGAGCAGATGAGTGGGTCAGCATCGTGTCGTGTGGCTGATATGGTCAATACGCTCCAGCAAGCAGTGCCACAGCTGGAGCTTGCGCAGATTGAACAAATGGTGGAGCAGGTGTTCGTGTTATTGCAGCAATACGAGCTGCTGTGCATAGTGACGAATTGATTTTAAAAGGTGAGCTGCATCTGATGCACCTCACCCGTTTGTGCAGCCTTACTCGTCTTTGAGCGTACACTCATAATGAGTAGGCTCAAACTTACAGCGCACCTGCTTGAGCACGCTCATCATACGTTTGTCATAGAAACCTTGTTTGGTCATATCAATGCGTGCTTCACGCATCAGTTTGATATAGCCCGCTTGATCTTGCTCAGGCACATCGAGCCAATATTTCGATGGAATCGCAGTTTCGGTTTCGTAGATAAACTGATACGCCGGCATCAGTTGTAGTGCGGTAATCTCACGGATGATCTGCCCCATACCTGCAGGGAATTTATTGCGTTTCATCAGCAAGGTAGCAGTGAGTTGCATCACTGGAAAACGGATAATCGCACCACGCGTTTCACCGTTTTTGCCAGTCATGCCTTTGTATAGCTCAAATGGCTCGACCAGTAGGGCAGGCGCGGCCATGATCTCGACTTCGCCATTATTAAATTTACCCGCCACAGAAGTCAGATCGACGCTAATCGGCTGTGCGCCAATCCGCTGCACCATTTGTGCTTGGGATTTGTCAAAATCAAACACCGCGACTTTTTTGCCCGCCGCTTTGGCGAGGGTATTGATTTTACGGTCATTGACGATGATATACGCCGCCCCAATCGGGATCATGCCAATCACTTCGTAATCGCCGTTACTCATGACGGCTTCAAACTGTGGCCGCGCCAATACGCTAATCGCTTCAGACAACTGACGATACGACATGATTGCGCCAATCGCATCAAGGCTACCGGCAAACTTGTTAAATTGACGGGCGCGCATATTGCTCATGCCCGCGCCATCACAGCGGTTGGCTTTAAAGTCTTCGGCGAGTACCCGCTCATCAATATAAACCCGTAAGCTCACGTTGGTGCTGGCTTTTTTTTTCAGTTTGGGATAGCCCACATCAATGCGATAATTGAGTGGGTTAATGGTGGTGACACTCAAATCAATGCCAATGTCTTTGGCCATTTGGGTGTATTTGGGCACTTCAGACAAATAACTGAGGGCTTGCTAGAAGTTTTTACCACGAGCACCTTCGGGCGAGTACACACACAAATTGACCGATTGCGGAATTTGCTGCCATGTTTTGGGATTATCGAGCAGTTTTTGGATACGACCGATCACCGACATATTATCGGCAGCAT
>CALFYA010000307.1 GCA_937952925.1 uncultured Moraxellaceae bacterium | reverse complement strand
GGATCATCAATGGCATGTTTGACACGCAACTCAGATATTTGTGAAGCCACTCCTGATCTGTCACTAGATTGATCAGGAGTAAAGCTCTTAACTGCTTTGCTAAAATCAATCAACTGCTGAATTTTTGTTTGCATGATTTGGCTCCTAATGTTTAATACAATACAGTTTCTGAGAGATTGTAGAATGCAACCTCTAAATCTCTCAACTGGTCTTTTTGCTGCTGTGCATCCACCCTCGCCTGAGATAGGGTCTTCTGCAATTGCTCAAGCAAAACCTGTTTTTGCTCAAGTTGCTGCAAGATATCCGCGCTGATCTGTTGATCAATGGCGTGGAGCTTCTGGATCAGGGCTTGCCCTAGATGTTGTTGTAAGATGGTCTTGATTGCAGGGAAAATGTCTTGCTCTAGCTTGATATTGATCTGCTGTTCTTGGTAGTCGTTGACCAGATTTGAAAACGATGCTGGCAATATCTTCCGGAGGGAACGAATGATCCTGTCAAAACATTGGTATAATACTGACAATATCCCTTGCTGTGTCTTTTTCTGATCAGTATTGATTCTCTGTTGCAAGAAGCTCAGATCAATATTGGCAATCTGGGTGGAGTATATCTTGAGTATTTTATTGCTAAAAACTTGAATTTGCTCCTCAATTTTTTGGGTTAAAATTGATTTAATCAGATCAATCATGCGATTTATTAAATAGATGTGTTGACAGCCTCGATTCACAAAATCTGCTGCTAACATTTGTTGGTTTTTTTTAAGTTCATGGCTCACTTGACTAATTTGATAGTTTATGAATGATTCAGATGCCAGATACTCCATATCTGTCTTTAGTTGACTTTGAGAAAACTTCAATGCTGAGATATCTTTTTGTATGGATTGCATATCAACTTCAACATCTTTTTGATCCTTATGCAGTCCACTTTTTTGAAATCCAATCAAACTAAATATATCATCTGCCGCGTGTTGTATTTTTGGTAAAAATAACTGATGGATGAATTGATCGGGATTGAGCTGTTGCAGTAGTGGGAGTAACTGACGTGACACATCGTCAACTCCTACACAAGCGACAAGTGAACAGTCTATATCTGCAAGTTCTGAGCTTAAGTGTTGTGCAATCACTTCGATGTCGCTGGTCGCCTTGAGATTGGATTTGCTGAGAATCACTGCACAGTCAATTTGCATTGACTTCAGTTGTTCTAGCTCTTCAACAACTACTTTCGACAGTGTTCCTTGTTCAGCAGAAATCAGAACAAAGGCTCGAATCGCATGTTGAATAAATGGTGTATCAGCCACTTGATAGCGACCTTCATACGTTGCAAAACCGGGCATATCCACGAGCACCAAGGGTGACAGGGATTGGAGTAGTGGATGGTCAAGGTACAGACTGATATATGCCCATTGAGCCGCCTGCTGTTGCACGAGACTCAGTTGATCAATTGCAAAATGCTGCGTGGTCTTATCATGACATGTCGCAATAATATGAGGTGTATCGCTATAGCGTAACGCTGTGGGAAGCTCTGTTTCGGGTGTAATTCCAACGGCCAAAACTGATTCGCCAAGCAACTGATTAATCAGTGAGCTTTTTCCTGAGCTGAATGCTCCCATGATAGGAACAAAACAGGTGGTTGACTCGAGGGCTGATCGAATGCTCTTCAACTTCTCAGTACTAAACGACGTCTCTTTGAGTAGGTTGATACACTCACTGAGATACTGAATATATTGTTGCTGAGTTTTCATATTTATGCTTCCTTGGTGTATGTGATGGTTTTCAATAGTTGCTCAATCGCATCTTCAAGATGCTGCAATTCGGCTTTTGCCTTGTTGAGATCGAAGTGTTGTTGCTCACGCTCAGACTCTAATTGTTGCAAAATTTTCATTTTATGAGCGATTTCAGACTCAAAAGACTGACCAATATCTTGAACCAACTCTCGAACCCGATCGGCTGCGAGGTCTAAAACTACTGGCCTTAGTTTTGATTTAATTTGTGGAAATATTTCAGATTGAACCTTCTGCCGGATACGATCTTCTTGACCAATTTTACTGAAAAATCCTAAAATCTCAGGCAAAAATAGAATGATTAATTCCACAGCAGGTGCTACCACAGTTGTAGTAATAGCCAGCACTGCTGCTGTGGCTTTAAACCATTTATTAACATCTTCTTTTTTTGCTAAAATATCTTGCATCTTAGAGCTGACGATACTGATTTTTTCCATCGAATCATTGACTCTTGCTGACAGATTTCCGACCCACTCCATATCAACCTCACTCCCCCCAGTATTAATATTAATATTTTTAATAATCATAGAAAAATCTTCTATCGCCAATTTGCTCACAGTTTTGATTTCTTCTTGTAATTTCTCCGTTAAGCTTGTACGGATAATTTCAGAGACCTCTGATGAAAACCGTTCTTGGCTGCCTTTGCTAAGCAAATGAACCAATTCATCAATATTTTTATTTAGGCTAATTCCAATATAAGAAATACATCTGTCAGCAATATTGTGCACATGATTTTGATCAAAAGTGCACAGCATATCTTGTCGATCAGACTCTAACTTTTTTAAGCTGTCTTGCAGGATTTTAATATTTTTTTCGTTGTTATCATCGTTTTTATCAAGTGTGGATTTTGAAAAATTGATATTATCCATTAAATCATGGAAATGACTCATCAGGATATGATTGAATAACGACTTCACGATCTCATTCGGATTGATTTGATTGATTAAGCCAAGTAGCTTTTGAGAGTCATCCATGCCGACCGAGACAACCAGCTGTTTTTTATTTAAATGATCTTCGATTTGATCCTGTAACAGCGTAACAATGTCTTGTACTTCGGCTTCCGATCTCAGGTTGGCTTTACTGACCAACACCATAAAATCTCGCTGAAACGATTGTAATTCACTCAGTTGGCGTAGCATAGATTTGGTGAGATTACCTTCTTCTACACTGACCAACACCAGAAAAAAAACACCTCTTGGTAGATAGTAAGCAATTGCTTTATTGTGATTCGAGAGCGATGAACCAAAGCCAGGCATATCCACAAGCACCAACGGCTCTAGCGACTTTAACAATGGATGATTGAGGTAGCATTTTAAATGAGTAAATTCTGCTGCTCGCAATTTAATCTCATCCATTTGATTCAGATCAAATTGTTCAATCGTGGAGTCTTGGCGTAGAGCGACAATATAGGACTGTGCTGCATATCGAATTTCTGTTGCTAGTTCCGTTTCGGGGATAATACCAACAGGCAAGACTTCTTGTCCTAGCAGCCGATTTAACACGCTGCTTTTTCCTGCACTAAATGCACCGATGACCGGAACCAATAGCTCTATGGTTTCAATCTCAGTTTTGAGATGCAGTATTGCATCTTTTGAAAACCGACTCCCCGTCAGTAGTTGGTTTAAATCTTCCAATACTTGGATATATTGTGTCTGTGTGGCTAACATGTTTACTCCTCACGATTGTCTTCAGACGATATTGTCTTTTTGCCGAAAAAACCCTTTCATTTCCCTATCACATCAATGTTTGGTATGGCGTTCATCACCCAAAAACGTGCGAATCCCATCCTCAAGTTCCCGCTTGAGCGGCTCCGGACTAATAATTTTCAAATGCGGCATCCAATAGCGCACCAACGGCAAAATCTGCAACGAGTTCACCATCTGGCTTGAGACCAACAAGCCACCGTCATTTAAATGCTTGATAATCTGCTGATCTGGCAATAACGCACGCGCTTTGAAGTAAGACGCCACCGAGTGATCCACACTCAAGATCACTTCTTGCTTTTGTAGACCAAACCAAATGCTGTCTTCATGCTTGAGTTGATCGACGATCGCCTGATCATGGGTAAATACAGGCAAGTCAGCACGCACTTGAACATCACTGACCTTGCTGAGGCGATAGGCTTTGAGAATGCCTTGATGGACTGCTGCCAAGTACCAGCAGCCACGATGATGAATCAGCTTGTAGGGCTCAACATGGCGGCGCTTGTCTTTATACACAAAGCTGATGTGCATGCGATCGACAATTGCAGGCTTGAGCAGTTCAAATAGATGCTTAAATAAGGAGGCATCTTCAAATGATTGACCTTTGCTGGCATAGGCCAGACTGGCACGACTGTCGAGCAGCTGGCGCAGAAAGTCTCGATCAAAACTGGGAAACATGCCCACCACACCAGACAGGGCGGCAAAATGCTTGATATCTTGAAAATCCAGCTTCCCTAGATAGCTGGTATCTAAACGATAGCCATGCTCAACTTTCTGGATGGGGAGATAAGCAAAGCGCTCCGTCAGATCACGGTATACGGTGCGGACACTGGTGCGATAGTGCTCTGCAAGCTGTTTGGGATCGAGCGTTTCACCTTGGTTGAGGCGATACAGCATGTCCGCGAGGCGATGAGCTAATAGCTCGTTGGTTTTGGTACCCATGTCTTCCATTCACTCGATGTATGCCGAATCGTGTGCAACTGATTGTTGCTTGATTTATCCGTGGCTCACCAAGACTAGAGGATATTGGGATGCCCCTCAACCTCAAATCTGGGTTTTGCCGTGCGGTCGCCTATTTTTTGGCAACCTGTCAAGCGCGATCACCACACTGATCGGCAGTATCGCGACAAGCCTTGACAGGTGGTGTCACAGGATTGGATCAATTATGAGCGTTTAATCACAATCCACAGACGCTCTAGCTGATCCGCCAACATCCCCCAACTGCGTCGATATCGCACTTGATGGCTGCCACAACGCTCACAAATGCCATGCGTGGTACAATCGGTTAACGGTGGGCAAGGTCTCATCCAACCGCAAGCCTCACACACCTTGCACTGCCGTTGTAAATGGTGTCCGCTCATGATCACTCCTGTCCTGTCGCTGCACATCCAAAGCTCACTGGTTAAACCAGTTTCTTTAGATCTTTACTCAACTCCGTCAACTCCGCGTGCTCAAGTAAGCTGATCACTTCTTTGAGTGCCTGTTGTGCTTTTTTGGTTTTTTCCTTCTCAGGGTTATGAAATAAACCCGTCAACATTGCCGTTGCTTCAGCAAACAAATAATCAAATGGCGAATGACTGCCATCCATAAATCCTTTTTGCTGAGCATTCTGAGTAGAACGAGAAGGCTTGGTCGTCTTGGGCGTGGTGATTTCTTCCATGGATAACATGCCTGTCACCACTTTGGCTTTTTCAAATAACGGCTGTAATTCATTGAGCAAATGGGCAGGAATCACATCTTGTAATTGCTGCTCAACCATACACAACGTCAATGCCTGCGTAGGGTTTAGTCCACGGATTGGCGTATTCGGCAGTCGCTTCCAGCGCCAGCTGTGCGGCATACAATCCTCGCGACATTCAAGTGGGAAAATGTCTTCAAGCATTCGGAGGTCACGCTGAATGGTGCGTAGCTCCGCCTCAATTCCTATGGTGTGTAGGTGAGCTTTGATATCACTGGTGGCGACATAAGTGCCTGCAA
>CALFYA010000306.1 GCA_937952925.1 uncultured Moraxellaceae bacterium | reverse complement strand
TAAAACACCGTAGCCTCATCAACTACGGTGTTTTTTCTTAACTGACTGGCATTACTTATAAATCAAGGGCTTTTCCGTTTTGTAATTCCCTAAAATATCCCGTTTTTTGCCCACGGTTTGCCCACGAAATTATGCGTCTTAAGATGTGCAGATCCGAGCATGAATGATGGAGTGACCTTGCATGCGCCAATACAATCTAGGTTTCATAACTGACCAAACTTTCTTCAATCATGTAAAAGCGACCGTGGAGAAATACCGCTCCATCATTGATTTGCAGGAGTTCAATAAAAACATTATTGATCCCATCAAGATGACCTTCGATTCAAAGATCTATCAGCACACCATTGCAGAGGTCATTGAGATTGAAGTGGTACGCCAGCTCGATAAGTCCAACAACAATCACATTGGTTATTTTCACCAGAATTTCTTCCAGTACTTTGATGGTTGGACTGTGCCTGTCGCAGGTTATGACGTGGTCAACGAAGCCCAGCAAATCTTTGTTGAAATGAAGAATAAACATAACACCATGAATTCGTCGTCCAGCTAAAAGACCTATATGCGGATGCAAAACACCATCCTCAGCAATCCAGACGCGACCTGCTATTTGGTCGAAGTGATTGCAAAACGAAGTCAGAATGTCCCTTGGGCAGTCCGTTTATCGGCTTACCGTTGACCGCCGATCAACAGCGTATTCGCCAACTCGAACAGCAACTCAAACAATTGCAACAGGACAACGACCTGCTAAAAAAAGCATCCGCCTTCTTTGCCCGAGAAATGCGCTAAAGCGTCAACTCGTCACCCAGTGGCATCAAGAAGGCGTCTCAGTTCAGCAGGCCTGTCGGGTTTTGGCACTCAGTCGATCAAGTTACTATGCGGCCAAGGCACCCCCAACTCAGACAGCGCGATGCCTTGAGCAAGCACAGGTTCAAACGGTTTTTACCCAGAGTGGTCGCAGTTATGGCAGTCGTCGCATTCAAGCAGCTTTGCAGGCACAAGGAACGCCTTTGGGTCGTTATCGGATTCGTACGTTGATGCGACAGCAGGGACTCAAGCCTGTTTGGACGAGGCGTTTTGTGCACACCACTGACAGCAGGCATGACCTGCGGGTGGCTGAGAATGTCTTGGCGCGCCAGTTTAACCCGTCTCAAGCGGATCAAGCATGGGTGTGTGATATCACCTATATTCAGACACGCAGAGGTTGGTTGTACTTGGCGATAGTATTGGACTTGTACTCCCGCAAGGTGGTGGGTTACGCACTGTCACCACGGATGCAAGCAGACTTGGTGTGTTCGGCGTTGCAGTTGGCAATTCAGGTGCGGTGTCCACCGAGAGGCTTGGTGATCCATTCCGATCGTGGAGTCCAGTATGCCAGCACACAGTATCAGAATTTACTGGCGCGTCATGGTTTAGTGTGCAGCATGAGCCGTAAAGGGAATTGCTGGGATAATGCGGTGATGGAGCGAGTTTGGCATCGGGATTACGCCAACCACACGGAGGCGATTCGCGATATTACGCAGTACATTGTGGTTTTTTACAATGGGGTGCGGTTGCACTCCACCTTGGGCTATCTGTCGCCCATTCAATTTGAGCGACAAATGGCAAAATTACCTATCGAGCTGTCCAATAAAACTTGACCACTACATAACAGGCTCTTACCACCTGGAGATCATTCAGTTGTTTTCGAATATTGTCAATGTTCTGCACGTGCTCGCTTATGGATTGATGGCAAGATTGAATACAAATTCAAAACAACAGCTGGAAAAACCTATGAACTCAAAGAAAAATTTGAAAAACCAAATCATACTTTTGCACATCCAAGGATTTCATTTGAGGTTGTCGAAGTTGTTAAAAACCCAGAAAAATAATTAAAAATCGTCATAAATTCAAGTTTTTTGGAATAGCATTCTTAAAAAATTTGAGATGAATTGAGGTTTTGTTACACCAAAAAAAGAAGCCCCACATAGGAGGATGTGGGGCTATGAAAACGACAGAATTTGGTAGGCGCAATCGGATTCGAACCAACGACCCCCACCATGTCAAGGTGGTGCTCTAACCAACTGAGCTATGCGCCTGTCGTGGAGCGGCATGTTAGCAGGTTTTTACCAGATGACAAGCCCCCCTTCCTGTTTTTTTTAAGTTTTAGGTTTATTCGGCCACTCTTTAATCAAAATGATCAGTTTTTTGCGATTTTCATGCACATGTTGCTCCGCATCAGGGGCATAACGGGCGCTTGCATAGAGCTGAGCCACGCGATGCGCAGCCCCATGATACGCGTGAATCTGTGTAAGTCGATGCAGCCAATCCAACATACCTTCATTCAAATGTTTAGCTAGCCCTTGTTTGGCAAGTTGCCGTGACAACTGCATCAAGGGTTGATCCAACGGGTGCCACTGTGGACGTCGTTTCCACCACAAGCGCAGCACCACCACGCCCAAAACAACCAGCAACAAGCCAAACATCCACAAAATTTGACTAAAGATCGATGTTAGGCCAAACCAGCGCAGCAATTGATCTTGCTGCCGTCCTTGATCAAACCCAACAATATCGCGTTGCCACAGATAGCTCGCATAGTCAGCTAGCTCGCGCATGTTTTGAAGCATCTTAAATTGTTGGTACTGCAGCTGTGCGGCTGCATCATCACCAAACAATGCCGCATCATCCGTCAAGGCATCCATACCTTGCTCAATCCGCTCAGGTGCAACAGCAGCAGTTGGATCAACCCGCACCCAGCCACGCCCAGCAAACCAGACTTCAGCCCATGCATGTGCATCTTTTTGACGAATCTCTAAGCTTTTTCCATCTCGCCCCACTTCACCGCCTTGATAGCCCACCACCACACGAGCAGGAATGCCAGCCGCTCGCATCAAAAACACAAAAGAGGTGGAGTAGTGCTCACAAAATCCTCGTCTGGTTTGAAATAAAAACTCATCAATCCGATGATCACGCAGACGTGGGGGCTTGAGGGTGTAATGGAAATTTTGTTGACGAATCCATTGGAGAATCGCATCCGCATAACGCACAGGATCATGATTCACTTTTTGCAATAAAGCTTGTGCCAATAAGCGCGTTTGTGGATTCCCCCGCTGGGGCAGTTGTAGATTCTCTTGACGCAGCCAATCAGGTAGTTGTGCATCGACACTCACCACAGGCACTTGGGTTAAGTTTAGGGTTTGCCGTTGCGTGATGGGCAGCAAGGTCTGTAAAGTAAAATCGCGAGTCAACCCCAACCCCCGATCATCGCTATAAGGCACGTTAAGGGCAAACAACCACTGTTGTTGGGTCGGCTCCATCATCAACTTATAGCGAATACGAGGACTGGATTTGATCTCCAAGGACTCATCGATCCATGAAGGGACATCGCCGCCTTGCCAAAACCATTGTGGCTCATTCATGTATTGATGAGCCGTGCGCCAAGTTTGACCATCGAATTGACTGAGCACTAAACCACGCCAATACAACTCCGATTTGGCTGGTAAGGCACCTTCAAAGATCGCCCGAAACGCCAACTCACTCGACTGGCTGAGCTCTGCAATATCACCTGGTGAGACTCGATCTGAGATGCCTGTCTTGGCTTTATCAGCATGGAGATTGATCGACCACATGGGTGGCAATCTGGGGAAAAACAGAAACAAAATCACCATCAATGGCAAAGCTTGTCCAAATAATAAGACCAGCGTGCGCACCCGGCCTGCCCCCTGATCGTTTTGAGCAATCATGGCATACAACGAACTCACTACGCCCAATAATGCAAATATCGTTGTGATGAGATTTTGATCAAATAGAAATAAACTCGCCAACACAAATAAGCCTAGCGTTAGGAGCACATACACATCACGTCTGGCTTTTACTTCTAAGAGCTTGCCAATCAAACACAATAGCAAAAATGCAGCTCCTGCATCGACGCCAAAAAAGGTTCGATAAGTCCACCAAATCCCAACCATCCCTCCCATAAAACAGGTCAGTTGTACGCCACGCTCAATCCATGCTTTGGGGTATACATACGGCCGACATCCACTCAATTGCGACAGCGCCAGCAACAAGCCCATACCTGTCAACCACACAGGCATATTGGTCGCATGCAGAATCACAATAAACAGCTGTGACAGGATCAAAGTGTCACGTTTTTGAATGCGTTGGATCAATGAGGTCATGGATGCTCTGCCAACAATTGGAGTGCTTGTTTGCTGTGTGCTTGCCCCACGCCTATCGGCAATTGCCCACTCGGCAAAATCAACTCATAGGCAATCTGTTGTTGGTCAAACTGACGCACCCAATAGGCCAACTGCGATAATTTTGCCTCGTGGTCAGACGCTGGCATCTGTACATAATTTAATGACTGCTCTTGTCCTTGTGCATCAGTAAATCGCTTGGACAATAGCCCCTGCCCGCGTGCCAGATGCCCCCAAGAAATCCGTGCCATCGACTCACCGGGGATAAATGATTTAAGCTCTTCAAACTCATCTTGGCCGTCCACCCGCTCCACGCTCTCATCATCCCAAGCGGCTTGCTGAGATTGCCTTGGCAACTCACAGGGCAGCGATGCAGGCGCCACCCACACCGACTCATCAAACCGAATATAAGTCCATGCCCGCAAGACGCCCAGCGGATAGACCGTCGAAATTTTGAGCCGATCTGGAAAAAACTGCCCGCGTTGTACGGTCGGCAAATCAAACACCTCAACCTGTGGCAGCAATACGGCATCCAATAAACGTGACTGCTCACCCCACGTCAACACGAGCTGTCGATGGGGCTGCTGCCCTGTTGCAGACAACTGAATGTGATAGCGTGCAGTTCCGCCCACTTCACTATCTTGTCCATAGAGCACCTCAACCTTTAGCCCCGAAAGATGGGCAAAGGTATGATGAATACTTACCACCAAGATACTCGCGAGCAAGAAACAAAAACCCAAAATCAGGTTATTGGCGTAATTGATCCCCGCAATAAACGTAATCAGCAGCAAAACAGTAAACAGCGCACCTTCAGCACTGAGAAAAATGAAAATCCGCTTTTGATTGAGTACCACTGCTTTAGTCGGCGGTAAGCGCCGATTCATCCATTGCTGCACGCGTGGCCGTTGCTGCCATTGCTCCATCCATCCCATCGGATTAGACCACCACAGCAACGTGATCGAGCACCTGCCGTGCAGGTGAGTTGTGGCCTTGACGCCCCATGCCACCCCCCATTCGATGATCAGTCACCGCGACAAATACCGCTTGCAGATCCTCAGGAACGACATAATGACGCCCTTCTACAAATGCATAGGCCTGAGCGGCTTTTTTCAATGCCAGCACACCTCGCGTCGACAACCCCACGTACTGCTTCGTTTCTCGCGTTTTAGCCACCAACCGCTGCAAATAATCCAAGACCGGCGGTGCAACATGGATTTGCAACACCGCCTTTTGCCAGTGTTCCAAAGTTTGCTGTGTCACATGTGCCTGCATATTGGCGAGCAACTGCCGACGATCCACACCAAGCAACAAATCACGCTCGGCCTGCATCGACGGGTAGCCGAGCGACAAACACATCAAAAACCGATCCAACTGCGACTCTGGCAAGGGATACACGCCCGATTGTTGCATCGGATTTTGGGTGGCGATCACAAAAAATGGCGATGGGAGTGGACGGGTTTGTCCATCTTGGGAGACTTGCCGCTCCTCCATCGCTTCAAGCAGGGCGCTTTGGGTTTTGGGGCTCGAACGGTTGATTTCATCTGCCAGTAAAATCTGGGTAAAAATCGGGCCTGGTCGATATTCAAACTGCTGCTTTTCTGGGTTAAAAATCGACAATCCCAAGATATCCGCAGGCAACATATCACTGGTAAATTGAATCCGCCGATAGTCCAAACCTAGACTACGCGCAAGGCTTTCGGCTAATGTGGTCTTGCCCATACCGGGCAAGTCTTGCAAGAGCAGATGTCCGCCAGCGAGCAAGCAGGCCAAAGACAATTTAATTTGCTGTGGCTTATCGAGCACGATGTGCCCCAAGCTCTCCAACAAGCGATCAACATCTGGTTTTGCGGATAAAACCGGATCCGCAGCCAACGACGCATTCATGCAGCCTTCCTATGCAAACGAGAGTTCCATGCTATCGCACATGACTCCACGAAGATGAGCAGTTTTGCAGGCAACTTGCAAGCACTATTGGTTTAACAACCGATTGGCCTCTCCCAGCTGTCACCCCCACTCACGGCGTTAACGTCAAATGTTTTTTTCTGTGCATCATCACGCCATTGCACCAAGTCGCCCAAAAACGCTTGAATGCACCCGCAAGAGTCAGCTAAAAATACTAATTCAGTCGGCTCAATACTCGGGTCTGTTGACATTTCATGCGTGAGCCGCGTTGGCGCGACCACGATTGAAACGTCAACAGACCCTAAGTCAGCTCTTGCAGACGCGCTTGGTTTTGCAATGGTTCAAAGGAACATGATATGGTCGGTTTGGGTGTTGCCAACAGGCTGTTGGGGTGAATAATCAGG
>CALFYA010000305.1 GCA_937952925.1 uncultured Moraxellaceae bacterium | reverse complement strand
ATCCACCGGCCATCGCCAGATTTTTCATCAGCATGATCTGTTGCATCGGGTCAGCGCCACCATGAAAAATCAGCCCACTGATGATACAAAACCCAGCCAACGCCAGCGCCACCAAGCGCGTTTGCAGACCGAGCAAAATCGCCAAGCCGCCACCAAGTTCAGTCAAGATCACCAACGGCAGCAGCGCCGTTGGCACACCCATCGCCGCCATATATTGCGCGGTGGCGTCATAGCCGGTCAGCTTTTGCCAGCCCGCCAAGATAAAAATCAGCGACAGCAACACCCGCATACCGACCGAGAGGAGTGTGGCAATCGTTGGTTGCTCGGCAATCTGAGCAACGCGTAAATTTAGTTGTTTGAGCATGTTGTTTCTCCAAATTGTTAGGCGTGCGCTGGCAAATCAAACCACAAGACGTGGGCATCACTATCGGCATGTAGCTCGGCAGCACCCATAAAACCAATTGCATCACCCGCACCAAGCACCTGATCATTGATCCGCACATGACCGGCAATCACATGCACATAGTTGACGGCTTTGTGTGGCTCAACAGGCAGTGTTTGTCCGGCGTCGAGTGCTGCCACCAACACGCGTGCATCTTGGTGGATCTTGAGCTGCTCACCCATTGCTTCAGCATCGGGTGCCACAATCAGATGCCATTGATTGGGCTGTTGGTGTGGATCAAGTGCGCGCTGCTGATAGCGTGGCGTCACATGGTCTTGATTGGGATACAGCCAAATTTGCAGCAAACGAACCGGCACGAGTCCTTGATTCATTTCGCTATGTTGAATACCGGTGCCCGCGCTCATCAGTTGCCATTCACCGGCGTGGATGTCGCCTTGATTGCCCATGCTGTCTTGATGGCTGATCGTGCCCGACAACACATAGGTCAAAATTTCCATGTTGTCGTGACCATGCCGCCCAAAGCCACGCTGCGCAGCGATCTGATCATCGTTGATCACCCGCAGTGCCGACACACCCATATAGCGTGGGTCATGCCAATGACCAAACGAGAAGCTGTGTTTGGTATCAAGCCAGCCCATTTTGACATGACCGCGATCTTCACTTTTATGGACAAAAACGTTCATCAAACACCCCCTGTAAGCAAGGATTGCTGTGTGGATGAGCAGAGTATGCAAGGATTTTTTATTAAAAATATCTTGATGTATTCAAAATAATGTTTAGTTAATATTAACTATTGTTGAGGTTTTTTCAGGTCAGCTTGCACAGCATTCAGCCTAAAATTCGCTACACTAAACGACTGTTTTTGTGTTGATGGCGCACCTCATGCACCCCTTGATTGCCGACCGTATCCCCACGCATATCATTACCGGTTTTTTGGGCGCGGGCAAAACCACCCTGCTACGCGAGCTGCTCAAGCACAAGCCTGTCGGCGAAACGTGGGCAGTGTTGGTCAATGAGTTTGGGCAAATTGGCTTAGATGGTGCACTGCTTGATCAGCAAGACGACGGCATTGCGATCCGTGAAGTCGCAGGGGGCTGTTTGTGTTGTACCAGTCAATTGCCGATGCAAATTGGTTTGGCGCGTTTACTGACTCAAGCCAAACCACAACGGCTGTTTATTGAACCCACGGGACTGGGTCATCCGGTGCAGTTGGTCGAGCAATTGACCGAAGATCATTGGCAACAAGCCCTTGATGTGCGCGCCCTGATCACCGTGGTCGATGGCACACGGCTCGATGAAGGGCGGATCACCACCCATGAGAGTTTTCGGGCGCAGTTGCAAATGGCGGATGTGGTGGCGGTGTCGCATCATGATCAGATGACCGCAATTCATCAGCAGCAATTGGTTGAGTTACTCCAAGACTTGCAGGTTGATCAACGCGCCGTGTATCCGATCAATTATGGTGATTTGGCCTTGTCGGTGCTTGATCAACCGCGCCGCAGTCGGCAGCAGGTCAAGCGTTCGCTATTGCATCGACCTCGCAGTGTCAGCTTGCCGACAGCGACTGAATCAACCGATATCAAAATCCCGTTTCATTATGTGGAGCAAGGCTTGGGGCAAGAGGTCGGCGGCTGGCGTTTGCCTGCCGAGTGGCAATTTGATCGAGATCGCTTGCTGCTGTGGTTGCTGAGCTTGCAAGATTGGCTGCGCATCAAAGGTGTGATCCATACCACTGAAGGCTGGATTGCCATCAATTTGATTCCCAACCAAATCGGCTTTAACAGTCATCAGGGTGGGGCAGACAATCGACTTGAAATCATCAATATGCCCGATGCCGACTGGGCAGCACGCGAAGCGGCATTGATGAACTGCTTGGTTTGCCCATAAAAAAATCCCCAGTCTGGACTGGGGATTTTGGATAACGAGCAGATTATTGCGCAGCAGGTGCTGGGGTCGCTGCATCAGTTGCGGCTGGAGTTGCTTCAGTAGCTGGAGCAGGAGCGGCTTCTGTAGTTGCGGTGCTGGCCATTGCGGTTGCATCGGCTGCTGGGGCAGCTTCAGTGGCAGCAGCAGGCGCAGGCTCAACCGCTGGTGCGGGAGTGGCCACCGCAGCAGCGGGGGCAGGCGCAGCGACTTCGGCGGCTGGGGCTGGTTTTGGCTCTAAGCCACGGAAATAAGCACCCAAGCCAATCAGGCTGATGATGCCTGCAAGCATTGCCAAGCACACCAACGCAAACAGGGTTTCTTTACGTGGGTTGTTGTCTACGGCGTGATGATCGTGAGCCATGATGCTCTCCACTAAAATCAAAATTTGCACAACCAAGCGGTTGCAAATAAAAACATTCTAACAAAAAAATCGGACAATAATGCAGCTCACTTGCGCACAAATCATCTGCATATTGCCCAATTTTTTAAAAAATCATACGATTAGGGTCTGTTGACATTTCACACGTGAGCCGCGTTGCTTGGCAAAATCGTGCCAG
>CALFYA010000304.1 GCA_937952925.1 uncultured Moraxellaceae bacterium | reverse complement strand
CCGTCACCGACAGGCGCACATAACGAATCTTTCGGGCAAACGGATCAATCAAGGCGGGTGTATTCATGTCAAATGACTCTATGGCGTCTGGACTCGCTCACGTTGTTTGGCTTCATCCCACAGCATGTCCATTTCAAGCAAGCTCGACTGCTCAGGACTGCGGCCTTGCTGTGCGAGTTGATCTTCAATATAGGCAAAACGGCGGCGGAATTTGTGAATGGTGCCCAGGAGCGCTTGTTCACTTTGAATATTCAGCTTACGCGCCACGTTGACCAGCGCAAAAAAACAATCACCGAGTTCATCTTCAATCTGCGCACGTGTGCCACTGGCAATCGCGTGTTCAAGCTCAGCGATTTCTTCATGCAACTTGTGCTGTGCACCAGCCACATCCGGCCAGTCAAAACCAACCTTAGCCGCTGCTTTTTGCAGATCTTGCGCTTGCATCAAGGCAGTACCGGCTTTGATCTCATCAAGCCTACGCCGCACCCCACCACGCTCAGTCTGCTTGATCGCGTCCCAGTTGGCATTGACCTGCGCTACATCATCGGTGGCTTGATCGCCAAACACATGCGGATGACGACGGATCAGCTTGTGTGCCAAGGTATCCACCACATCCGCAAAGGCAAACGCGCCTTGCTCGCTGTACATCTGTGCCTGAAACACCACTTGTAGCAGCAAATCACCGAGTTCATCGCGGATATGTGCCACATCGCCGTCCCGAATAGCCGCCTCGACTTCATAGGCTTCTTCAATCGCGTAGCGGGTCAAGCTTTGTGGGGTTTGTGCGCGATCCCACGGGCATTCGGCACGCAGACGTGCCATGATCTCAAGCAATTGATCCAACTGATACACCGGCAACCACTCCAACCAAACAGGATCATACAGGGCATTCTAACGTCATTTTGGGTCATCAACGTGCTGGTTTGGCCTTGTTTGGATGACAATAGAGTCATGCAATGCACGAGAGGAGAACGATGCGACCAAACATCCGTATAAATTCCACATGGATATGATTGAAAACACCGGTATTTCACGCTAACCTAGCAAAGTAACTGACCGCCCTATAACTTGACATCGGTCGCCAAACAACTGAATTGAATATCTCAAAAGGATGCGAGATGTTTCGTCGTGCTTATCGTGTTGCCCCTATCGTGCTGTGTTGTAGTCTGCTTGCCTGTACACACAAGCAGCCCAGTGGTTGGCATGAGATCAATGCCACCTCGATTTTTTCGAAGACTCGCGCCTTTCACCTCACCCCCATACAAATTGCGAATCGTACAACGGGTCGTATTCCGCACCTCAGCATTTCTCGTTTACTTGCGTCACGTCAACAACAGATCCCGACCGTACAAATTGAATTTGCAAATGGTTTGGGGCGCTCGCAGGCATTTGACTATCGCATCCGCTGGCTTGACCAACGTCGCTTTCAAAGTAGTGCCTATTCTGCTTGGCAAACCGAACGGATTGAGGCCTCTGCCTCAGCTGTGGTGTTGCAACATGCACCCACCATACAAACACATGATTTCGTGATTGAGCTTAGACCCCATCAATAAGCGTGATTATTGACCGCATTCACTTGATTTGGTAACACAAGGAAGATTTGAAATGAAATACACCCTGTCCGCACTACTGCTCAGTTTACTCAGTACCCATACTGCTTGGGCTGAGGATATTCGGGTAATCGGAGAAGGTAAATCTCTCATTTCTCAGGATCTGTCGTTGACACGACAACAAGCTTTTTTGGCCGCCAAGCTTGATGCCGTTCGACAAGCCTTGGTCAAAATCAATGGCCCTCAAGTGGTTGCCGACCCGTTGTTTGAACAAAAGCTTCCAGCGATCAGCCAACAAATTGCTGATGAGTTGATTGTCCATCAACATAGCCAACGGGATGCTCAAAACAACTTGGTCACCAGCGTTACCCTACAGATCGATGATTTGCAATTGCGTAGCCTGATTTCCGATCAAGGGATTGCAGCTCAAACTGCCCGCAATTACCCCATCTTGATTGTGATGGATGAATTTTTCACCACACCTACCGATCAGCAAAAACCTTTGCGTGAATTTGTGCAGTATTTTTCAGACCAGAGCACCCACCACCAAGAAAGTGCCAATCAGCACAGTCAAGACAGCGTGCAAGCATCTGCAGCCTATCGACAAGCAGCTGCGACACAACAACTGACCAGCAAAAAGGCATTGTATACCGATGGTCAATCAGCCGTGGGGATGGGCGTCCGTACAGCGTCGGCAGCATCGATGAGTAAAGCCGGTAAAGCGTCCTACCAAGAAAAAAGCTCAGCATCCTCAAACTATGAACTCGATCGTGGTGAGAAAGATGTACAGATCTATACACAGGTGACTGAATATCAACCACAAAATATAGGGCCTGCTAAACAAAACTACACCCTACAAGCCGTATTACGCCAAACGAATCGTTATGATTTGGCAATCAAAGATGCCGACGTCTTTCGTAGCAAATATTTTAAAGGCAATCTCACCTTAGACCAAATCAATGATGGCAAAGTGCTAGCCGGATTTGTCGATGCTGCACGTCAAGACTCATCGGACTACCTGATGGTAGGGACGAGTATTATTTTGGATTTAGGGCGCAATGCGAGCACGGGACTATATGCATGCGATGGCCTGATTAATCTCAAAGCATATGCCACTGCAGATGGCACCGCTATTGCTGCGGATGCACGTTCTGAGAGTGCAAGTGGTACATCCCCTGACCAATGCCGTGTCAATGTAGCCAACAAACTTGGCGACTATGCGATTGGGGTGACAGGGCCTGCGATTGCAGATTATTGGAAACGTCGTGATCTATATGGCCAAACCTTTATTGTCACGCTCAAAAGCCTGACAGGTAACCTCAATGACAATACCAAAGATTTATTTAGTGAGGCTTTAGAAAAAATTCAGGGCGTTACGGGGAAAATTGTTGAAAAACGCTCCACACGCAATGAACTACAATTATCGGTTCCCTACAAAGGCGAACAATCCCTCAGCCGAGCTGTTGGAGGAGCAATGCGCCCATATGCGGCATTTGCTCAAGCAGGGCGACAATCCGATGGCAACCAACTGACCATTTGCTTAGAAGGGACTTGCCCCTAAATGAAGCGCGTCCTGATCAGTTTGAGCTGTGCTGTCGGACTACAAGCGTCTGCTACCACACTATCAGTCTATCCTGTGAGTTATTTACTCGGCACTGAGCAAGAATGCCGTACGACAACGACAGTATCAGCTGTTGATTGTCGCTTTGTCATGGCGATGCAAGCTCCTCATGTTCAAGATAAGATCAAGCAACAGATTGTTTTAGGCATGCAGCAACAACTGCCTGAAATGGTGGTTTCACACATCGACCAGAGCAATAAGGTACGCACCTTTGTGGCCTCATTTGAGGTGATTCGTGCCTCCCACTACACCGTCCCCAAAGCATCCACCACTGAAATTTTTCTACCCGTGACGTTGGCACTCAAAATCACCAACATCCTGACCGGTGAAGTGACCTACAGCAATAGCCTGACCGATATTCAGCCCATTCAAGTGTTGAGTGAGCAACTTGATGGCGCAGAAACACAACAGCGGATCTTGCTGTCGTATCAACAGAGTGTTGAGCGTTTGCTGCAGCAACTCATCACCCCTTTGCAAGCTCAATTTAAACTGAGCAATATTGATGCAACGGTTTCACAAGAACCGTTTGGTTATTTGATTCTCAATCGAGGTATTCAAGCGGGGCTCAATCAAGGTGATGAACTCTCGGGCGAAGATGGTAGTTTAATCCGTGTTGTATGGGCGAACGAACAGCGCAGCGTGGCTGTCCCTGTCTTGGTCAACCCTCAGTCGTATCAGCACAAAACGTTTAGCAAATGGGTCACGACCACCAAACAAAGCGCCAACAAGCCCAAAGCATTGATTGCCGATGTTGCCTCCTTCGAGCCGCAATTGCCCCAAGAGTTGATTGAAGAGTTGTTTAGCGGACTGCTCAACGCGCAAAGTGCTTTTACCCTCACCCCCATCAATCGACGCTTTAGCACCCTACAACACGCCGTGATTCAATCGAATCAATTGCAACAAGTGGAAGTGCTGCAAAAACGCAAAGTCCCCAACCTCTTTATGCGACTCAGTGTTTTTCCGATTGACACCTATCAGCAGGCCAAAGGCAGTATCACCACGATCAACACGTTACATGCACGAATTCTCGGCGAACTGATCGACAGCAATGGTCGCGTCTTATTTGCTGCACTTGGTGAAGATCAGCGCCAAGATCAAATTTCTGATGGGATTGGTTTGAGCCTTGAAAGTCGAAAAGAAATCGTCGCCAAAAATGCACTGCTCAACTTATCGGAAAAATTTCAACAGCAGCTGTCGTTACGCACCTCAACCTTAGCGCTCCGTGAATACGCTCCTCAGCAATGGGGCGTCCATGACCCTCACCATCTGCTACAACAGGGTCAAAACCTCACCATTTATCGCCCCATCGATGATCAAGGGCAATCGGTGATGTTACCCATTTGGGAGGCTCGGATTGAAAAAACAGAACAGACGACCACTGTTAAACCTGTGATCTCTTTGTTGCCTAATCAGCAAAATGTAGCGCTCAGCGCCCAAGATATCGTATTGATCACTCAAACAGGCACTCATGGCAATCCACACGCTCTAGCATTTTGTCCCCATCATGTGCCTGAGCAAAAAGGTGAGGTTAGCTTTGCATACACCGCACTGTATGCCCATGCTGGCTTTGCACTCCAAGCAGCACAGCCATTTGTGTCGATTCAAAGCCCCTTTTCATCCCAACATACACTCCCAGAAAAAATCCAAGAACTTGCGGACTACGCAGGCTTTGAGAAAACCTTAACCCTCAACATGCAGCCGCCTGCTCATTGCCTCAACACCATCTACAAAATTGAACCTCAGCAACTCAGTTGCTCACGTCCAGACCAGTGCGATGCACAATTAAAAATAAATGCAGGCATACGATTACTCAAGGATCAACAACTGTCAGCGCCTGTGGGTCAGGCCGTACAACTCAAAATCAGCAACACACCCACAGAGTCACAGCAACAGGTGTTTCGTCTACAAGCCGCATCACCGCTGTTGTCTTTATTTACACAAATTGCCACTTCCTCCCAACTGTCTCACCTCATCACTACAGGAGCTCCATGATGAAAAAGATCGTTTTGTTTAGCCTACTTTGTACACCGTTGCTGAGCATGCCTGCTTTCGCAATTGGCGACTTGCTACGGGGTGGCATGTCAGGTTTGAAGCCAAGTGCTGCTGCCGCTGCCGCACCTGCTGTTGATCTAGAAGGTTTTATGGTCAAGGCAACTGCAACCAACCAGCTGTTTATGGATAGCCGTAATGCGATTGCTCTGGCACTTGCCGACAAACAGACTGCTGCTGAATTAAAAGAAAAGCTCAAAGCCTTAGCCAGCACCACTGACCCCAAAGAAAAGCAAGCCTTGGTACAAGCGATTGATCAGTCCGCAAGCCAAGTCATCGAGCAGGTCAACAAAGACCAAGCTGCAGCAAGCCAACGACTGTCTGAAGCAGACGACATGGTCAAAACCAATATCAAAGCATCTTTTTACAACTTTGCCCTTGCTGCGATGCAAGCCAAAGATTTGGCAACTGATGCACAAGGGGTGACCTCTAGCTTGAGCAACCCTACTCAAGTGATGAAACTAGGGAGCCGTTTGACTGATATTAAAACCACCGTTTCTGAAGTACTGAGTATTGGCAAGAATGCATCATTAGCGTTGGTTGAGATGCCCTCACTGGCCAAACAAGCCAAAATTGACTTGAGTTTGCCCACGAGCAGTACAGCTCAAGCCGTTCAAGCTCAGGCTGATTTTAACTAATTCGCACATCATCTCAGCTTGCTGCACTGCAAGCTGAGGTGATACGTCGTGTTTCAACCAATCGCAGATTCTCAACAGCCTATCATTTGATCACTCAAAAACGCCTATTACTTCACAGTTTATGAAGCTAAAACTTGATAATATTTTCTGGAATCTCCAGATTCATTTCTTTCCTTTTGTCTGTGTTGGACAACCACAATGAAAAAAATCGTTCTGTTTTCGACCGCTTTATTCCTCTCCATGCCTGCTGCTCACGCGGGCTTTATGGATGCGTTGGGTGCAGCCGCTCAGCTTGCTGGCGCAGTACAGGGCAATGCTAACAACACCAACAGCAACGCTTCAGCACAAGCCAATGCAAATGTGCAGGTGAATGTTGCACCGTTGGAAACCTATGAGCTTGAGCGGATGGATTGTGCTGCACTGGAGTTGACCGCACTCAAGTCCAAACGCGAACTTGATCAAGCCAAAGCCAATCTCAAAAGCTTGGACGAAGCCGCTAAAAATCCAGAATATCAACAACAAAAAGCCACCAATGCCACCATTGGTGCCATTGGCAGTTTGTTTGCCAATAAAGGCGGCAATACCGGTCAATACGGCCAAATTGCCCAGCAAATGGGCGCAAATGGCAACGCGATTGAGCGTGAAATGGACACCCAACTGGCCTTGGGTAAAAAATATATTAGCGATCTAGAAAGCATCGCGGTGTATCAAAAACACAAAAAGTGTAAATAAGGGTTTTAGAACCTACTCGCCCGTACCGGTGCTCCTGTATGTTGCAGGAGCACCTTACTCAGATGAGCAAGTGATTTTGTTGCTCACCGGCCATCATCACCAAGCATTCATGATTATAGGCTGCCATAGACATAAGGATGGATCGCATGTGACGCATGGCTCTTACCAAGCGATTGATCCGTGTCTAAGAGTGCTCCACGCTCTACCCAAGCGGCCAACTCATCGCCACTCATCCCACTAGTAGAGCGCACAACTGCCAAATGCAGTACCGTGCTTGCATGAATTCCGTCGTTTAAGTGGAAACACAAGGCTTTAAAATCATCATAATCTAACTGAGCGCCTGACAAATCAGCATCTTCAAACTTGGCATCATCCAACACCGTACAACCAAAAAAAGCGCCTCGTAAATTGGCACGAGAGAAATTCGCAGACTCACAAAATGAGTCGTTTAACTTGACGTTGTACAAGTTGGCATTGACCAGACAAGCATGCCGAAACGTTGTTTCGCTCAAATCTGCCCACGCACAATTGGCATTGGTTAAATCAGCTTTTGTGAACTCCGCGCCATCACAAACGGCATGACTAAAATTGGTATTAATCAAGACAGCATCTGAAAAATCTGCATAAGAAATGATGGCATTGCTGAAGTTTGCACCCGTTAAATTTGCACCTTGAAAGTTGGCTCTGGAGAGTTTGTGCCCTGAAAAATCAACACCAACCAAGCTCTGACCACTAGGGTCTGTTGACGTTTCACATTGGCAACCAGATGAAAGCACAGGCTAAAG
>CALFYA010000303.1 GCA_937952925.1 uncultured Moraxellaceae bacterium | reverse complement strand
GCAACCACCCGACCACTGCATATATTGCCCCGTGATACGCTCCACGTGATCGGTCGCAACCGGTGGCGCGACTCGGGTTTGACAGCCCATCAAGATGAGTGCGATCACACCGCACAGTGCAAACCCTCTCATGGCATCACCTGCTGATCACGTTGTGCGCGGATTAAAGGGTTAAAGCGGCCACTGCTGCGTTTTTGCTTGGTCAAGATCGTTTTGGATTGGACTTGCTGAGCCGTGAGCACGCCACCATACCCCCAGTCCGTGTAGGTTGACTGCCCTTGGTTTTGGAAAATCTGATCCATAATCAACAACGGATCAGCATTGATCGGACTTGGCCGACTAAACCCCAACACCAACCGCCGTTGCTCCACGAAGCTATTACTGCCTTGGGCTTTGACCATCAACCGTGCGGTGATGTTGGGTGCAGCCGCGCAATTAAAAAAACAACTGTTGTGGGTGTAATAATTGATAAACACATCATAATCACCCATGCTGACCTTGCTGGCAGCCGTATACGACTCTTCTGCTTTGCCGCTGGTGGATGACTCTGCCGAAAAAAAGCCATTGGGCGTGGTGGTGCCTTCCCAAGGGGCGTATACCGCGCCATTTGGCTCAGAAATCAGCAAATCCAAATCGGCATTGGGATCATCCCATACCAATTTGAAGGCAAAATTGCCCTCTACCTTGGTCGATGGCTTGACCTGCCCCACCAACAACTGATTGACAATACTCGACCAACTCACCGCCGCTTGATTCACCGCCAGCTGCTGATACAAGGCCAGATCATCACTATTGGTTTGCTCTTGGGTAGGCAAATAAATCCCCAGCCCATTGGCATTCTGATAGCGTGCATCTGCTTGTGCGGTGGTATTGAGACTCAAGGTGGTACTCGCGGCAATCGCAGCTTGCAGGTTACGAATCTGGCTTTTGATCGTGGTATTGCTGGTTTGGGTGTGTAATGCGGCCAAAAACGTCCCAAAATCAAGATGTCCCGGCTGATCAAACGACAATGCCGCTTGCTGTGCGACTTGGATATTTAGCCGCTCTTGGGTCAATTCAGCATTGAGCAATTCAGACAACGCCAACACCTGCTGATGAACGTGCTCAAACTGGGTCAAGTCATACATCACCTTGGTGGTGACATCACGGTTATTGGCATACGACTGACTGTAACGACTGATGATCGTTTGTCCGAGTTGTGGCGCGGTCATGCTTGGTTTAGCCACCAAGTCTTTTAAAATCAGATGATAAGGATCGCCCGTACCAGGTTCGACTTCTGGAGACGCCACCAACACCTTGGTTTGATTGCGCAGTTGATAGGCAATTTCATACATGCCCATCAGGCAAGCATCAAAGTTGATAAGCGCCAAATCACCCACTTGGCTGAGTGCATTACTAATGTCGGCAAAGCTCATGTAACTGTTGGACGTTTCGTCTTGCAGTGCACCTTTTTGGATACCACCGGTGCTGCGCAACGTTTTCCAACCATCACCATGTGACCACAGCACCAAGGCATAGTTTTTGGCGGGATAGGTTTTTTTTGCCCATTGCACAAATTCAACAAGGGACAGTGGCTCGGCCATATTGACGTTGCGTCCCATGTATTTGAGGCTGGTCACTTGGCTGGGTCGGTTATCTTTGACGATTAAACCACGTTGCGTGTGGGTGCTGCTCAGTGACGAGTACAGTGGACTAAAATCGGCTTGTGCGACGATATTGATCTGATTGCTTGAGCCGATTTGCTCCATTTCATTGAGATCAGCCATGGCCGCTTCAGACAAGTTGTTGTCTGCTGCCATATACACCATGTAAGTCCATTCTTTGGGGGTGCTTGGATTGGGGGTCACGGCAGCACTTGGCGCACTACTCCCTCCCCCTCCACAGCCTGCAATCAGCAGACTCAACCCCACCATCACACCCTGCTTGACTGATATCCCTGTGCGCATTTGAGCGACCGTTACGTCTTGTTGGAGATTGCCAGTGTAGCGGATCTCGCCCGCTAAAAAAGATCGGTGCTATACAAATTAATCCAATCGATGCGCATCGATATACAATACATCCGCCGACACCGTCACCCCCTGTACCGTGCTAACGCCCAGCACAATCACTTCGTCAATCCAGCCGTGTTGCTGGACTTTGACTTGCTCAGCCAAGCCTTTGAGTTGGTGTTGGGCAAAGGCGCGTGACTGCGGATGGCCGTCTTGTTCGCTATAAAAACAAAACACATAGTGACGGCGTGGATGACTATACGACCGTGCATGGGTCACCATCGCTTCATGTAATGGCACACCGAGCGGATGCCGCCGCAGCCCCAAGCTATAGCCCAAACGCCAACGCGATGCACGAGACTCATCGACCAAACATGATAGCAAGGTTCGGTAACTTGGATTGACTTCACCGCCTTGCTGAATTTGCTGCTGGATCACCTCAAGCAGGCGCTGCCGATAGGCAACGGCCAGCTCATCCCACGATTTGCCGGTTTGCCGCATTAACTCAAAGGCAGCACGCGCACTTGCTGGCGTGGGTGGTGCCAAATCTGGTGATGGCTCATCCATCAGCCCTTGTGCAATCAACGACTGCTCGACTTGGCGTGCTTGGGCAAACACACTGCCATCTTCAATAAAACGCTCAAGCAATGCCGATTCTGACTCGTATTCAATATCGTCTTGTAAAATCACCGCCTCTTGATAGCGCAAAAATGCCAGCAGATCTTCAAAATTATCGAGCACTTGGATCATGTGCCCAAACTCTCCTGCGGCGATAAGTTGCACAGGATTCCGATCCAGCTCTAGCACACTGTCTTCATGGTAAAACGCAGAACCATAATGATGCAGTACAGGCACCCATGCCTCACCAACAGGCTCGACAGCACAGGTCACACATATTTTGTAAATCCGCTTGATGGGTGCACCGTCGAGCATCAACTCACGCTGACATGCCGGATCAAGATAGGTGGTTTTTCCACTGCTGATCCATTGCTCAGCACGTTCGAGTTTTTTGCGGGCTTTGGGCAGTACCTGTTTACGAAAACTCGCCCATTGCGGTGCAATCGGTTGAGACTCATCAATCTGTAATTCGGGCAACGCAAATAAAATCAAATGCTCACGAAAGCGAATGGCATAATCACACAACCGGTCAGCCTCACCGGTGCGGGGTGGTTGATAGGCGCGAAACAGCCCATCCCAGCCCCAAGGTCGAAAGAAGGCCTGTTTAAAAAGAGCAGCCATTTGCTGTGGAATTTGGCTGGGTGGCAACAAAATAGATTGCACAGATGCTGCGCGAGGATGCGTTTGCGAGACTGCATTCATGACGGTTGGCTCGTTGTTGTGTTGTTATCGGCGTCGTCAATTACGCCTAAGCTCCACCATGCGCCGGTGATCTGAGCACCACAACATCAAAACTGTAAGGCGATTGTGACGCCATTCGCCAAAATACACCGTTGTTGGACAGTTTAGGATGATGCTCGGCCACAACAATGCTTATAACGCCGCCCCGAACCACACGGACAAAACGCATGACGAGAAATGGGTAAGCTGCTCGCAATCGGTTGATTGACCACCTGCCCGACCGCATCACGTTGACCGCGATACACGCGCTCAGCTTCGGGTACCGCATAACCCTCGACATACGCGATGTCGGCCGCCACAAACTGCCCTGCATCAGATTGAATCCCCAACACCACAATCTCATCCAGACACGGGGCTTGCTCTTGCGCATTAACTTGGCGTGCAAGCACCGGCAGCTCCTCAATCATCTGCTCACGGCTATAACGTTGTCCTGCGACTTGCGCATAAAAAAACAAAATATAATGCCGTTTGGCATGCTGGTAGGAACGCAAATGCACAATATAGCCATCGTTGTCAGCTGCCGCACTCATACCCGCTTGATTGATCATGGCTTGTGCCAAATGCGCCTGTGACACGATGGACTCATCGGCCAACAAATCCCGCAAATTGACCCGATCCACCGCATGATCATCGTCTTCAAGCAAGGCTTGCTTGGCATAGTGCGCATAATGCCCAATCAATTGTCGCCACAAGACGGATGTGTCCCATGCCTGATAAAAGGCTTTGGCTGGCTGCTCACGCGCCAACAACAACAGTTTGGACTCTTGATATTTCAAGTGCTGCATCAGCCACTCATGCTCCAGCATTTTGGCTTGGCGAAATGGCTGTTTGCAGTCGATATAACGCTCCAGCAAATCCAACTCAGAGGCATAATCCTCATCCAAACACAAAATCGCCCGCCGGTGAAACTGCAAGAAATCAAATAAATCCGCAAAGCTACACAACTGCTCAATCAGGGTGGCAAAATCACCCAAGCTATACACCAGCAAGGGGTTTTCTTCTTCATCCAATACAAAATCTTCGGCATAAAATCGCGCGCCATAGGAGTGCAAAATCGCTGAAAATTGATTTTTCCACAGTTGCTCATAAGCACCGGTAATACACAGTTTATAAATCTGTGCTGGCTGTACCACCAATGGCTCGGTACAGGCCACATCCTGATAGAGCACCGTTTGGCTGATATGTTGCTCAAGCTCACCGAGCCGTCGTCGACTATTGGGCAAGGCCACTTTGCGAAACTGCGTCCACTCGGTCAGCAGGTCAAAATGGGCATCAAAAGTGGCTTGATGCACATCGATCAAGATCAAGGTGCTGCCAAAACTCAAGGCATAATCGCAAAACCGCCGCCCCTTGCGAGTGGTGCTGAGCTGATCCATCGGCAAGTACAAGCCCTTGATCAGCCACGGCTCAAAAAATGAGTCGGCAAACACCGCATCTAATGCTCGTGGGTCGTCCTTGACGACAGCAGGGCGCACAGGCATAGCAACACCATCACAACAAGGTGAAATCAAACTACAGAATCAGCGGTTAAGATGCTAGTCCGTGGCGGCTACAGGGATGAATATGTAGATGAACTGGATCGCATCATCGGCCATCTTGGGGTGGACGTGAGCGATTTGAGTGACACCACGCCCATCGTGAGGGTTCAATCGTGCCTGTCCGTACCACCCGACAGTGCCAAAACAAACCGCCATCGAGCTGTTTGCGCAGTTGAAATTGCACCACCGGATAACCCAACACGGCTCGATCTGAAGTGGTGCTGTAGATCTGTGCAGGATGGCTGATGATACGCGTGACTTTGAGCGTATTGTTGCCACTGTTATATTTTTCAATCAGTTGCTTGATTTTTGCATCATATATTTCATTTATTTTTTTAAAAAAAGGGTGTGCAAGGCACACCCCCATCACACTTACCAACCGAGCGCCTGTTGCTGCGCCACAATCAGCTCGCGGATGCCGCCTTCGGCCAGCTCAAGCATCGCATTACACTGCGCGCGATTAAACGGCTTGCTTTCGGCGGTGCCTTGCAACTCAATAAACTCACCCGATTGGGTCATCACCACATTCAGATCCGTTTCGCACTTCGAGTCTTCTTCGTAGCACAAGTCCAGCAGGGCATCGCCTTTGTACATCCCTACCGAAATGGCTGCCACCAAGCCCTTGAGCGGATCATGCGCCAGCTTCTTTTGCTTCATCAATACGCCCAGCGCATCAACCAGCGCCACCGCCCCACCAGTGATCGCCGCGGTGCGGGTGCCACCATCGGCTTGCAACACATCACAGTCGATGGTGATGGTGTTTTCGCCCATTTTTTTCAGATCCACCATTTGGCGCAAACTACGACCAATCAGACGCTGAATTTCTTGGGTACGACCGGTTTGCTTGCCACGCGAGGCTTCACGATCATTGCGGGTGTGGGTGGCTCGCGGCAACATGCCGTACTCCGCCGTCACCCAGCCTTGACCGGTGCCTTTGAGAAACCGTGGCACACCACTTTCAATACTGGCGGTACACAGCACTTTGGTATCACCAAATTCGACCAATACCGACCCTTCGGCATGACGGGTATATTGACGGGTAAACCGTACAGGACGTAATTGGTTGGCTTGCCGTTGATCAAAACGCATCATCAATCCTTATTTATTGAGAAAACACAACTTTTGCTTTCAACACCCCCTGATTATAATCAGTCTATGTAGCGAAGTGGCGACTCGCTATAAAAAAGCCACGTTTTGCCCATACTGCACTGAATCAGTGATTTCTGCCGTTTATCTTAAAGTTGCTTCGACAGCCTTGCGGGCATGGGCATAATCCGGCCAAACGGGTGTGTTTGTGTATACCGATTGCTACATCCTGTGAGCAAGGTGCAGCCTTATTGCAGACATTACAATAATGCTGTGGATTTCATATGCACGTCGCCGTGCCTTGGTAACATCACCACTGGATATTCAATTGATCTTGCGGTTCTGGGGAAATTTCATGCGCCAAGCCTTGTGGCCTTCGTCTCTGGCAATCAGCACGCAGCGAACACTGTTATCTGTCTTGCTTGCGGGGCTGGCTGCAACTAGCCACGCCTATACGATTCCCAGCCCTGGTGATCGAATCACCAACATCGCCAGCGGTGATTTTGTCGATGCGTATGGCAATGTCCAAGTGATCAACTCCAATCCGGTCGAATTGACTGTGACGGAGGTGCGTGCGTTGCAGCTGATCCGCGACCAACAACAACTCGGCTTAATCGGCGGCCAAATCAATTTTCCACACACCCTGACCAACACCGGCAATATTGCCGACACTTATCAGTTGTCACTCAATCAACAAGTGGGTGATGATTTTGATCTGGCTGGCCTTGCGGTGTATGTGGATCGCAATCAAGATGGCTTGCCCGACGACAACATCAATTTACTCACCAACGGCAATACCATCAGCTTAAATGCCGGTGAAAGTCTCCAGCTCGTTGCCACCGGTAGCATCCCCAGTGACCGCAGCAACGGCAACAATGCCATTTTCACCCTCACCGCGACCAGCACGACACCAGTGAGCCCACCGAGCAGTACCGTGACCGATACCACCACCGTGACCACTGGTGCGGTGATTGGCGTGGTCAAATCTCAAAGCGTCTCGACCGGCGTGCAAGGTACATTGATTACCTATACCTTGACCTATAGCAATACGGGTAATGACGCGGGTGAACTGCGCATCACCGATTTACTCAATGAATCTGAACTGGCCTATGTCAGCGGCAGCGGGCGCTTTAGTAATGGTACCGGAGCACTGACCGAAGCGGCGGGCGAAGCACCAGCCAATAGTGCCATTGATTATCAAGTGACCGATATTGGCAGTCAGCAGCAACTCGACATCATCATTGCCAATATCCCTGCCCAATCGACCGGCAGTATTAGTTTTCAAGTGCAAGCTTTAGGCGCCAGTGACAACACCATCGACAATACCGCCAACTATCGACAGTACAACGGTGGTTTATTAGTCAAAAACACCAATACCAACACCGTCACCTTTACCCTTCAAGAACAAGCCAGTGTGGTGCTCAACGTCACCGTGGGCAGTGCCAGCAACAACGGCAACCCCAGCAGCGCGCCAGACAACCTTCAGACCATGTTGTCGGTGAACGCTGGCAATGAAGCGTTGTTTAGCAACTATGTCTGGAACACCGGCGACAGCACCGATGTGTTTAATCTGACTCAACTGAGCAGCAATTTGCCCAGCTGTGCCAGCGTGCGTTTATATGCCGAAGACGGTCGCACCTTGCTGACCGATAGCAATGGCGACGGGGTGATTGACAGTGGGTCAATCGCCGCAGGCGCGATGCGAGCCATCAAAGTCGGCATCCGCACCACGGCGGATTGCCTGAGTGCAACGCCGATCACGGTCGATGTCACCGCAACCTCAGCCAACAATCCTAGCGTCAGCGATCCCACCCGCAACCAACTCAATGCGATTGTGCAAGGTGCAACGGATCTGTATAACCAAGACAATTCGGGTAAACAGCCACAAGGCGTTGATAACGCCGGTGCTGCATTTGTCAGTCAAACGGTGAATGCCCAATACCAAGCCACCTTTCCATTAGTGGTTGCCAATATTGGCACGCAGCCCAACAACTATGTCTTGATCACCGATGATGACGGCTCGCTCGATCCGGTCAACAATACCAACGATCTACCCGCCGGTTGGAGCGTGCAATACTTTGCCGCAGCAACACCAGATTGCACCACACTTGGCGCTCCGATCACCAACAGTGGCCTCGTGGCTCCCAATGGATCAGTCAACTATTGCGCCGTTGTCACCGCGCCAGTGGGGACAGCGCCGAGCACCGTCCCGCTATGGTTTGCGGTGCGCTCACCAATCAATGGGCAAAGTGATTTGGTCAAAAACCAAGTGGTGATTCCGACACAACGCTTGCTGTTACTCGAGTCTGATCAAGAAAGTCAGGTCGCCGTGGGGGGTACCAATACCTATCTCCACGTTCTGACCAACACGGGTAATGTGGTCGAGGGTGCCAATGTTGGAGATCTCACCATCAGTCTCAATGAGACTCACGCCAATGGCTTTATTCACACCGTATACTTCGATGCCAACAATAACGGCGCACTAGACTCAACCGACCCGATCGTGACCGATATTGCAACACTTGGGGCAACCAACGGTGCAGTCGGCCTTGCTCCTAATGAGTCGATTCGTCTGTTGGTCAAAGTGCAAGCACCCAATACAGCCACGGATGGACAGGCTGGCCGTGTGATTCTCTCCGCCGTTCCCAATACGTTGATCAATACCATTGCAGCGAGTACCGTCACCAATATTGACCAAACCCGTGTTGCCGTCAGTCAGTTGCGACTGCAAAAACTGCAAGCAATTGATATCGCGTGTGATGGTGCTCCTGATACGCCGTTTTCTCTTGATCCTGTTCAAGTCAAACCAGATCAATGTGTGTTCTATCAAATTGTGGCATACAACCAAAGCAGCCAGCCCGCGACCAACGTGGTGATTAACGATGTTGTGCCGGCCTTTACCTCACTACAAGTACCACCGCTGCCGTCGGTGAGTCAGGGCAGTATTCGTGTGGGCAGTGCCAATACCAACGGTGCCAGTGGTGCGATTATTGGTGATCTAGGCACGATTGCTCCTCATGCTTCTGCATCGATGCAATTTAGCATCCATGTTCAACCCTAATCGCCGGACTGCCTAGGAAGACGAAATGAGCCAGATTAAACCCTCACTTCACCGCTCCTTGCAGCGTTTGCATCCGCTGGCACTGGCTATCCTCAGCTGCTGTGTGGTCAGCGCCCATGCAGCCACCGCATCGAACCCGTTGCCCAGTGCCATCATGCCTGCCGCAGGCAGTGTCATCAGCAACATGGCGCTCGGTGAATACATTGAAGAAGGCTCGACGGTTGTCCAAACCAGTCGCTCCAATTTGGTCGAAACCACCATTATTCCCACCTACGCGTTCCGCTTGGATGCTAATCGCAGCCTTGAAGGGGTGGCGGGGCAGCTGGTGTATTTTTCCCATGAACTCAAAAACACCGGCAACGTGGCTGATCGCTATCAACTGAGCATCACCGACCCTGCCGGTGGGATTGAATATGCCGACGAGGCCATTTACCTCGACCGCAACCGCGATGGTCAGCCCGATGGTGCTGCGCTCACCTTGGCACAACTCGCCGACATCAATCTGCAATCTGGTGAGACGCTCGGCTTGCTGGTGGGTGCCACCATTCCGCTCGGCACTGCCGCAGCCACCTACGCCAACTCATTGCAGATTAGTGCAACCTCCAGCGGTGACAATACCTTAGCAACGTTGACCAACAACGACAGTGTGGTGGTGTCTGGCAATGCGGTGATCCGCGTGCGCAAAGCCTTTTCGCTCAGCCAAGCACCCAACGGCACCGTACTGACCGTGCGTTTGGTATACGAAAACATCAGCAGTGTCAGCAGTGGTCAAGTCACCATCACCGATGATTTATCGGCAGGCAAACTGCTGTATCAAAACAATAGTGGAGCATGGTCAGAAGGCAGCACGGTCTCCGACGCCACCGGTGGCGATAGCGCCGGACTCAATTATGAGTACAACGGCACCACCCAAACCGTGACCGCCATCTTGAGCAATATTCCGGCCAATAGTACCGGCATGATTAGCTTTAATGTGGCGATCAACTCCCTGCAAGCGGGCGATATTCCCAACCTTGCTGGGCTGGTCTACGATCCCGACAATAATGCAGGCACCCCCAACAACGTCACCACCACCTCCAACACCGCAGTGGTCAACGTCCCTGCGCTGTATGGTGTGGTGATCAACGCGATCAGCGGTAGTGCCAGCCAAGCACCCGCCGATAACCTGCAAACGGTCGCCTCGGTCAATCAAGGCGGCACGGCCACCTTCCAAAACTATGTGTGGAATACGGGCAACAGTACCGACACCTTTAATTTGAGCATTGCCAGCAACACCCTACCCGCCGGTAGTGTGGTGGAATTTTTCCGTGCCGACGGCGCGACGCCAATCCTCGACAGCAACGGCGATGGCATCCCCGATACCGGCTCAATGGCGGTAGGTGCATCGTATCCGATTGTGATAAAAGTCCGCTTCCCCACCACACAAACCGATCAACCCGCCCAAGACTACAGCGTTTTCCCGCAAGCACAGTCGATCAACAGTGCTGCAGCCGTCGATACCGTGGAAGATCGTACCAACCAAATCGTGTCGCAACTCGTTGATCTCGCCAACACGCTCCCCGCAACAGGCGTGGGCAATGGCAATATCGACAATGCCGGTGCTCCCCTCAAAACCTTAACGGCCAATGCAGGAGGCACGGTGATTTATCCGATCACCGTTGCGCATACTGGCACCACCACGCGCTACAGTTTGGCTGCAGATGCCGATAGCAACTTTAATACGCTGAATTTGCCTGCGGGTGTTTCGGTGGTGTTTGCGGAGAGTGTCGGTGGCTCGTGCGCCACAACTGGTGCGATTGTAGGGCAAACCCGCGCACTCAATGATGGTGAAACCCAAACCCTCTGCGCCATCGTCTCGGTTGCGACAGGCACACCCGCGATCACCGCAACGCCGTTGTATTTTCGAGCATATAGCCCGACGTATGTCAGCAACGGCACAGGGACACCCACCAATGCTGGCTCTGACATCATCAAAAACGCGCTGACCATTAGCAATAATGCGGCCGCTCAGCTGTTGTTTACCCCCGATTTGCGCGGTCAAATAGCAGCGGGTGGGACGATTGTGTACACCCATACGATTGTCAATCAAGGCAATACCCTGATCAACAACACGCAACCATTTGCTGTGACCAACAGTCAAGCTGGCTTTACCACCACCTTGTATTACGATGCCAACGACAATGGCACGTTTGAATCCACTGATCCGATCATCACCGATTTGGATAGCTTTAGCAGCAATGGTGCCAATGGTTTGGATGCCGGTGAAAGCATCCGGATTTTTGCCAAAATCCAAAATGATGGGACGGCGTTGCTCGGCAGTGAAAACAACACCCTGATCCGCTTACTCGATGGGACGGGCGTCGAGCTTGGTCGTGTGCTCGACATCACCACCATGAGCAACACCTTGATTCGTCTCACCAAAATGCAAGCGCTTGATGCCAACTGTGATGGTACAGCCGACACCGGCACCTACACCACCGCGACCTTGCCCATCCAACGCAACAGCAATGGACAAGGACAATGTGTGTTGTATCGTTTGACAGTGCGCAACGAGGGCGATACTGCGATTGGGGCGTTTAATTTCCGTGATAGCACGCCTGCTGGTACGGTGATGCGCATTGCACCGAGCTGTGTGAGCTGTACCAGCACCTCAGCACCCGCCACCGGCGATGTGGGCAGCGTATCCGGTCAAGTGCCCAGCATTCCATCTAGTGCCAGTTATACCTTCAACTTTGGCGTGCAGTACAACGGCCGTTGATCGATTCAGCGATAAACTTCAGGCTTTACACCGTGTGGGTGTAGAGCCTTTTTTTGCACTGGTAAATACATCACAACAAATGCCGTTTTTGCGCTTCAAACACCGCTTCACCACGCGAAGCCACATTGATTTTTTTGTAGATCCGCTTCACATGCGTAGCCACGGTATGCGGTGACAGGTTGAGTAATTCCGCAATTTCTTTGTACAGCAGTCCTTTGGCGAGCAGTTGCAACACTTCCCGCTCCCGATCAGACAGTTGGCACTCATCGACTTGCTCAGGCTCTTCGGCCTGAATCATTTGAAAATGTCCCAGCAATCGTTTGGCGATTTTGGGACTAATCGGTGTGCCGCCGTCCTCAAGTGCGCAGATCGCCGCGGCGATTTCCATCCCAATCAATTTGTCTTTTTGCAAAAAACCATCAGCACCATATTGAAAGGCTTTAAACACCAGATCATCGTTGCCCCATAGCGACACCACCATTTTTTTGCATTCAGGATAATGTTGATGCAACCAACGGATCAGATCAACGCCTGAGCCATCGGGCAAAGACAAATCAACCGTGACCAAATCCGGCTGATGCTGCTGCAAATGATGGCGAGCATCGGCCAAATTGTGCGACATACCGGCAATCTGATAGGTGGCTTGATTGGCAAGGGTTTTACTGAGGAACTCACAAAAGGACAGATCGTCATCGACAATCCATAAGCGCCGAGGGAGATCGGAAGATGCAAGACTCATGGTTGTGACTCCAAAACAGCAGGATGTTGATCAATCGCGTCATAATGTGAAGTACGCACACGGATCAGGATATGGTGTTCGCGGTCTTGTTGCCAACTGACCGAACCATCTAGCGACTGAGCGCGGCGCTGCATATTTTGCAAACCTCGACCATTCATGTGGTGCGGATGCTCGCGCATCCCATCGTTGTGAATATCAATCGCCAGCTGCTCCGGACTTGGGTGAGAAAACTCAACCCGTAATTGGGTCGGATCACTGTGTTTAAACGCATTGGTGACCGCTTCGCGCAGCATCCGCGTGAGGTGATGGTATTCAAAAGCCGACAAAATCCGCTCTTCATCCACAGTCACGATCCAGATCAGTTTGGCTGCGGTGGCTTGGGTACGTTTGCTGGTTTCGAGTCGCCAGTTGGCCAGCGCCTCACCGAGCATCAACTCCTCGCCATCCAAACTATTGAGCAAATTGCGTAAATCATCCAAAGTGTCGCGCACAATCGCTTGTTGATCAGGCGCACTTTTTTGCAGCAAATACAACAGCCGTGCGCCCAAATCATCGTGGATATCGCGTGCAATGCGCTCACGCTCCAGCCGCGCCCCTGTATCCCGCGCTCGCGCCACCGATAAAGCCAGCTCCGCCAACTGCAACAGCATATGCATGGTTTTGAGATCGTGGCGCACAAACAACCGCTGCCCCCGCGCTGCATGATGCAAGCACAACATTTGTGGTGCACTGTGATCGCTGCGCAAATCAGGCATAAACAACAACTGCCCCGACTGTTGGATGGAGGTGATTTGTTGACCGGCTTGGCGGCTCATGTGCAATGGCTCAAACACCACTTGCAAAATCTGCGGCCAACGTTGGCGGATTTGCCGCTCTTGATCACTACTGATCCGTACATCGAGCAGTAACGGCAACACACTCGGCAGCCATTGATCAATATTTTGCCGTGCATCGCGCCGAACCCGTTGCAAAATCCACTGGCGAATGGGGAAATACACCCAGCCAATCAACGCCACCGCAATAATCGCGGCGTTTTGATCCGAAATCGACAGCAAGGACACCAGCAGCACATCAATCATGATGATCGACAAGCCACTGAGAAACCAACTCCAAATCGAAAACCACCACGCTTCTAGCTCAAACAAGCGATAGCGCAATAGCCCCAAGGCCAAGCCCCAATACATCAGCAAAAACGCCCCAAACATCAGCCCTTGGCTGATCGGCATCGGGTGATTGAGCGCGGTTGGCACAATCACAAAACCTGCAAATAAGCCTGTACCCAAAAAAATCGAGACGATAAACCAACGAAACGACGCCCGATCAACCGGATGACGACGTGCACGCCAGCCCTGAGCCACTGCGGTGAGAATGCCCCCTGTAAAGAGAACCAACACACTCAACGGGACAAAACTGGCACTCGGCCACAGCTGCAACATATCGGTCAGCCAAAAGGCCAACGCCACGATATAGGCACATAAAGGCACCGGCCAACGTCGAATCGGTGACGGGTAATGCCACAGCAACGCCACCAGTGATGCGGTAAAAAATAGTGCCCCAAAATGATTGATCGCTGACAGCAACCGAAACAACTCACCATCGAGCACAAAATCACGCGTGCTATAAATCGCCGCACTGGGCGCAAACAACAAATAACCCAGCCCTGTCAGCGCGTAATAGCGTGTGGCCGCATTTTTTTGACTAAATGCATAAATGGCTGCACCCGTCAGCGCTCCTGCTGCGCCCACCAACAACTGAAACCAAAACATCCACGGCAAATCTTGCCATGTCCGCCGTTCGGTGGTCAGTAAGATCGACTCTTGATCGGTCACTGCATACAATTGCTGTTGCATAGCAGCGTCATACAGGCGCTGCTGATCTTGCATAAACTGATTAAATTCAAGGTAACTTGGCAAGACATCTGGCTCTTCGAGCAACAATTCTGGTCGAGCCACCACCATGCCCACAGGGGTATAAAATTCGGTGACGATGCTACGCTGCTGCGTTTCGTGCAGTAGAATATGTTGGCCATCAATATGGATGCTAGGGCTGAGGCGTGGGGCTTGCAGCGCCAAAGCTATACAGGCGAGCAGCACCAACATCACCCCAAGACTTGCCGCAATCAATGCATGGTACGGGGAAAGACGTGTCATCAAGATGTCCCCAAAAAAAGGATACGGTCTGAGTTGATGGGATGCACAGTGTTCGTCCTTGATACCATTGTTGATGTCTGGATCTTTGTGCAGTGTATTGAATCAACATCAGTTTACTATGGCGAGACTCCGTTCACTCGTGTATCCCCTGTTTGGGTGAACTGCTATGCTGTTGCGGTTTTGTATCTATCCATGCAACCGATTGGAGCATGGAGCTTTTCCTGTTTTGCAGACACCTATAGAATCAAGCCTAATCATGAACGCGCAAGGATTGGCCTTGCGTTTGGAGTCCGTATGAGCAACGACCAGCTACGCAAACATTCTTCCCAAGTTGTTGATGGCGTCGAATGTGCCCCCGCCAGAGCCATGTTGCGCGCCGTTGGGTTTAGTGACGACGATTTTAAAAAACCCCAAATTGGTATTGCCTCGACGTGGGCAAACGTCACTCCTTGCAACATGCACATTGATGGTTTGGCACGTCAAGCCGAAGTGGGCGTCAATGCAGCTGGCGGCAAAGGCGTGATTTTCAACACCATCACCATCTCCGACGGGATCGCCAACGGCACCGAAGGCATGAAATATTCAATGGTATCGCGTGAAATCATCGCCGATTCCATCGAAGCGGTGGCGGGTTGTGAAGGCTTCGATGGCATTATTGCCATTGGCGGCTGCGACAAAAACATGCCTGGTTGCATCATGGGCATGGCACGCCTCAACCGTCCTTCGGTATTTGTCTATGGTGGCACCATCAAACCCGGTGCAGGTCACACCGACATCATCTCGGTGTTTGAAGCGGTCGGTCAGCATGCCAAGGGTGAGCTGAGCGAAATCCAAGTCAAACAAATCGAAGAAGTCGCCATCCCAGGTCCTGGTTCGTGTGGCGGCATGTACACCGCCAACACGATGGCCTCGGCCATTGAAGCGCTCGGCATGAGCCTACCCGGTTCGAGCGCGCAAGACGCCATTTCGCAAGACAAACAGTCGGACTGTGAGCGTGCAGGCGAGGCTGTGCTCAACTTGCTGCGTCTGGATATCAAGCCACGCGACATCATGACCAAAGCAGCGTTTGAAAACGCGATCCGTGTGATTATTGCACTCGGCGGTTCAACCAACGCGGTACTGCACTTGATCGGTATGGCACGCACCGTCGATGTCGATTTGAGCTTGGATGACTTTGTACGGATTGGCAAAGACACTCCACTGCTGGCCGATGTGCGTCCATCGGGCAAATACATGATGAGCGAATTGGTCGCGATTGGTGGTATTCAGCCGCTCATGAAGCGTATGCTCGATCGTGGCATGTTGGATGGTTCTTGTCTGACCGTGACCGGCAAAACCTTGGCGGAAAACTTGGCCGACGTGCAAGATTATCCCGCAGACCAACAGATCATTATGCCGTTTGAAGCCCCGATCAAACCAGATTCGCACTTGGTGATCTTGAAGGGCAACCTTGCTCCTGAAGGCGCAGTCGCCAAAATCACGGGTAAAGAAGGCTTGCGTTTTGACGGCAGCGCCCGTGTGTATGAAGGTGAAGAAGGTGCGCTGGCAGGGATTTTGAATGGTGAAGTGGTCGCAGGTGACGTGATCGTCATCAAAGGCGAAGGCCCCAAAGGTGGTCCTGGCATGCGCGAAATGCTGTCGCCCACCTCGGCGGTGATGGGCAAAGGCTTGGGTAAATCAGTGGCACTGATCACCGATGGTCGTTTTAGCGGTGGCTCGCACGGCTTTGTGGTGGGTCATATCACTCCTGAAGCCTTTGATGGTGGCCCGATTGGTTTGATCCAAAATGGCGACCGCATCACCATTGATGCTGAAACCCGCGAAATGACCGTCCATGTCAGTGATGAAGAAATGGCAACTCGTCGTGCCGTTTGGGTACGTCCTGCACCCAAATACACCCGTGGCGTGTTGGCAAAATATGCCCGTTTGGTGTCAAGTGCATCGACAGGCGCGGTGACAGACATTAATCTTCAGGATGAATAATCCCTAGGATAGACACGCATGTCCCTGACGCGACGATGGCTTGATCCCATCCGCTCACGCTGGTTTATCGATCGGCCGCTGAAGCGCTCTCGCTTGTCGCCGCGCAGTGGATTGGTGGTGTATCTACGGCTAGATGACGCCTATAGTTATCTGGCCGTCCAAATCCTGCATCAACTCGATGAGATTTTGCTGCCCAAATACCGCCCCCTCAAGGTGGTGATTTGTACCGAACCCCCAAGCAGCTACCCCAATCATTTATCAGCCGATGCATGGCTGCGTTATACCCTCAAAGATGCACAAGCGCTTGCACAGCAGCATCGGTTTATTTTTCAGCCGCAATCCTATCCGCCCGATCAGGCCTTGATGGATCAAGCCCTGTTGGTGCTGCGCCATACTCATTTGACCGGTGGTGAATATTTACACCTGCTGCAAAATGTCTTTCATATGTTGTGGCAGCGCCAAACCGGCAAACTCGACACCCTGTGGGTGGTCACACAGCGTCGCGCCATGATGCAGTCGATTTCATCGGATGTGCAGGGCGAGCGGATTGCTGAGCGGCCACTCGCCACGGCGACCATTCGTTTTGCGAGTCGTGATTATCGTGCCATCGACGATTTGCTTCGTCTCACCCGTCGTTTGCAACGCTATCAGATGTTTAGCCAAGAACCGGTGTTTTTGATTGATCATGTCGAGTGGCAAGAGCATTTGGTCAGTGATCCGGTCACCTTGGCGCATATCCAAGCCTGTCATGCCGAATTACACCTGTATATTGCCCTCGAAGATCCGTTTAGCTGGTTGATTTTGGCGTATCTCAAGCGCGACATGGTCGATTATTACAACGTCCAGCTCAAGGTGCATCCACTGCCCTATCAGCACCGTGATCAGTTTGATTGGTCACTCGCCTCGCGCTTATCGCAACGTGTGGACGTCCCGTTTGCGCCGTTTTGCCGTCCAGATGCGGATGCCGTCATGAAAATGGCGACCGTGTTGTATGGCCTTGCCCCTGAGCAGCATGTCGAGACGATCTTAGCTTTGCTCAAAGGGGTGTGGAGTGAAGGCTTAGATCCCAATTTCCCCAAGCATTTTGTGCAAATGTTTGATCAGCCTTACGATATGGACATCAACCCCCAACATGTGCGGCAATGGCTGGCACAGCATCAATTGGAATATGAGCGGCTACAACTGCCTGATTTGCCCGCAATGGTGCTCAGGATTGATCAGGACATGCACAGCTTTAGTGGCCTCTATCGGGTGTGGCGGGTGGAAACCTTGTTGGCAAAAGCGGCGGATCGCCCAGAAGAGGCGTCATGATCCTTCGCCCTGCGCTTAGACAGTTTTTTCAACTGCATTTGATCCGACGATTATTTTGGATCACCATCGCATTTGCGGTGCTATCGTTATGCCTACGTTATGTGGTGATTTTAGTTCAGCAGCAACGCCATCTCGAACAAGAAACCATCAGCCAATTGGATTTTTTGTATGCGCTGGTCGAGCGCACACTGGGGCAGACCATTGAACCCAACACCAATCATCTGCAACTGCTGTTGGATACCTATGCCGATCAACATCAAAGCCGCCAACTGATTTTATTTGATCCTCAAGGCATCCCGATTGCACTCACCGAACAACAAGGCAATACCAAACAATTACGCAATTTGCCAGTCTGGCATGCCCACCAACCGACCCAAGTGGTCAGTGATCAAACTCACTTGACGGTGTGGCGGCAATTGTCACGGGGTTATGTGCTGTATGCACGTCAACCCATCCTTGAAGATCCTCTCGGATGGAGTTGGTGGATGCTGTCGATGTTGCTGCCGATTAGCATCACGGTGTTGTATTTGATTTTGCTATTTACTCCGATGTGGCGTTTTTTCAATCGCTTACACGAGTTGACCGAATATGGCATGACGATTGATAGCGTGGATCACCATCAAGTGATCAGTTGGCGTAGCCAAGATCAAGAGTTGCAAGGTTTTCAATATGCACTGCACCGGATCAGCTATCGTTATCATCAAAAAAAATCGCAGTTGCTCCACGCGCGACAATTTCAACGTGCGGTGGTGGATACCTCGCCAGATGTGATTTTGCAGCTTGATGCACGGGGGCGGGTCAGTTTTGTCAACAGCAGCTTTGAACGGATCACCACCTTGCCGCGTGAGCGCGTGCTCGGACGCCGCTTATCTCAGTTGGTCGAGGCCATCCACGACCCCCACCATCAGGTGATCCGGCAGCTCGGACAGTTGAGCCAACATGTCCGCACTGTGGTGCGCTTGGTGGGCAGTGAGACCGATTTTGATTTGTGGCTCAATCCCCTGCACGATGATCAAGGCAAGCTCTCAGGATATGCAGGCACCTTGCATGAAGTCAGCGACTATCAGCAGCAACTGCGTACCTTACAGCTCTCATCTGAGCAAGCGCGGCAACGGCTGACCGAAAATGAGCGGATGCTCGCCACCATGAGCCATGAGCTGCGCACCCCGCTCAATGGCATTTTGGGCATGGCGCAACTGCTGCGTGAAACCCGCCTTGATCAAGAACAAAGCGAGTATGCACGCACCTTGTACAACTCAGGTCAAGCCATGCTGCGCTTGGTCAACGATATTTTGGATCTCTCCAAGCTCGAAGCGGGCAAGATGCTGACTGAGCAACTTGAGTTTGACGTGCTCGAAGTCAGTACCGAAGTGTGTGATCTGATGGCCGCCAACGCTGCACAAAAATCACTGGAGCTGATCAGCTTTATTGATCCACATTGCCCACGCTTTTTGTGGGGTGATCCGTATCGGATTCGGCAAATTTTGCTCAATTTGATCGGTAATGCCATCAAGTTTACCCAAACCGGTTATGTGGCACTGACCATCCGACCGGTCGAACAACACGACATTGAAAATTTTGATTTTGCCAACGTTCCCATCACCTCACACACACGGTGGTTGATGTTTCGGGTCAGTGACTCTGGGGTGGGAATTCCCACCGAGCGCCAAGCCGATTTGTTTCAATTTTTTGCCCAAGCGGATCGCTCAGTCAGTCGCCGTTTTGGGGGAACAGGTTTGGGCTTAGCCATCTCACGCGGTTTGGCGGAGGCCATGCATGGCCTGATTGAACTGCAAAGCGAAGCGGGTAAAGGCACCACGTTTAGCTTATATTTACCGCTTGAAGTCCAAGATATCGTGCCGATTTATCAGCGGCCTCGTCGCCTCACCCATTTTGATTTGGTGGTGTTTGATCCCAATCCGGTCAATCAATTGGGACTACGCCGCTTGATGGACGCCCTCAAGATTGATGGTGAGATCCATGATGACTTGAGTCAACTTGCTGAGGTGCAAGAGCATTTTCATCATCAAGAGCTGCCGATTTTGCTGATTGATTATGATCTGCTCAAAGGTCAGCCGATTGGCACTTACCTGCAGCAATACCCTGCGCTTGCCAACGCTTACTGCATTTTGCTCAGCCGGCAGCCACTGCGCAGTATTCCCGAACAGCTCTATGCTGGCTTTAATGGCTTTGTGCTCAAGCCGCTACGCGTCGAGCATTTATTGGCCGAGTTGTTACGGATTGTCGATCAAGAAGAAGAGCCTATCGAAGAGCATCTCCCCCAAGAAGAACAGCAACGCATGATGGCGGCCTTCTTTGCCTCACTCAAAGAATCGGAGCAAGAGCAACCCCCAGCACTACGCGTCTTACTGGCTGAAGATAATATCGTCAACCAAAAAGTCGCCAGCAAAATGCTGCAAAAACTGGGCTGTGAAGTGATCTTGGCTGAAAATGGCCGTCAAGCGTTGGATAAACTCGCATCTGAATCGAAAATTGATTTGATCTTGATGGATTGCCGGATGCCCGAAATGGATGGGCTTGAAGCCACTCGTGAAATCCGTCGTCAGATGAACAGTATTCCGATTATTGCCCTGACCGCCAATGATCGGGATGAAGATCGTGAGATGTGCATGGATGCTGGCATGGATGAATTTTTGGCGAAACCTTTGGATCAACATGCCCTTGGCGTGCTGATCCGCCGCTTTAGTTTGTTGCGCTAAAAAAAACCGGCGTCAGGCGCCGGTTTTTTGTCTCACCCCCTCGATTAGTCGAGGTAGTACGTTTTGAGCGGTGGGAAGCCGTTGAACTCGACCGAGGAATACGAGTTGGTGTAAGCACCGGTGGTCATCCAATACACTTTGTCGCCCACCGCAAGGTTTTGTGGCAACTGGTAGTTGGAGTTTTCGTACATGATATCCGTCGAATCACAGGTCGGGCCTGCAAGCACCACGGTGCCATACTCAGGGTTGGCTTCCATTTTTGGCGTGTAGATCGGATATTTGATCGACTCACCGAGGGTTTCGATCAAGCCTTGGAACAAGCCCACATCCAGATAGACCCAACGGTTCAAATCGGTACGCGATTTGCGCGAAATCAGTACGACTTCAGACACCAATACGCCCGACTCACCGACCAGCGAACGACCCGGTTCTAAGATCAGCTCAGGCAGCTCATCGCCGTAGTCGTCGTGCAAATAACGCAGAATTTCTTCGGCGTAAATCTGGATCGGGTTGACTTCGGAGATGTAGTTGGCAGGGAAACCGCCACCCATGTTG